>JACQNT010000087.1 GCA_016202915.1 Acidobacteriota bacterium | reverse complement strand
CCCTGTTCGCCGTGGCGGCCTGCGGCTTCTTCCTGAAGGCGCTCGAGACGGGGCGCTGGCGCGACCACCTGGCCTGGGGGGCGGCGCTCGGGCTCGGCTTCTGGACCTACACCGCGTTCCGGGCGATCCCCCTGGCGTTCGGCACCTTCCTGCTCCTGCGCCGCTTCTTCGACCGGGAGGGCGCCGCCGGGCGGCGGGCCCCTCGCCAGCTCCTGGCCGGCGCGGCCGGCGCGGCGCTCTGCCTGGCGCTGCTGATGGCGTGGTCTCCCGTCGGCCCGGACGGGAAGGACGGCGGCGTCGTGCACCGCGCCTTGGGCTTCGTGGAGCGCGGCGCCTACGCCACCGTGGTGACACCGCAGGCCAGCCGCGTCCTGAACCTCCTGTTCTCGCTGACTCTGATCAACTACTTCCCGGCGCGCTACGCCGTCATCCAGAGCCCCACGTTCATCAGCGACGGCGTGAGCCCCGTGTACGGCCTGGCGGGCTGCGAGCCGGAGACGATCGTCGTGGCCGCCCTGGCGACGCTGGGGCTCCTGTACGCCGGCTGGCGCGCCCTGTCGAAGGCGGAGGGCCGCGCGGCGCGCCGGCGCCACACCGCCGGCACGCTCGTCCTCCTTTGCTACCTGGCGGTGATCCTGACGGTCGGCCTGGCCGGCCCCAGCCTGACGCGCCTGCTCGTGAACCTCCCCTGGATATGCCTGTTCGCCGCCCTGTTCACGTCCCGCCTGTTCGCCGCCGTGGCGGCGATAAGGCGCCCGCTCACCGCCTGGGCGGGGGCGGCCGCCATCGCCGGGATCGTCTCCCTGGCGTGCGCCGACGGGTACGGCCGCCACTTCCTGCGCGCCGGACGGTCGGACCAGGCGATGCAGCATTTCGGCCCGACCCAGACGATCATGGGCATGTTCGTGCGCAGCGAGGTGCCGCCCGATCGCCTGACCTACGTCCTGCACACGCTGCGCGTCGATGCGCTCAAGTACCTGATCGGCGACCGGCCCGCGCTCCACCTCGTCACCGATCCCCGCCACCTCGACCTCGACTCCATCATCCGCATGCCGCGCACGGTCACCTTCATCGTCGAGAACGCCCGGCCGTTCGCCGAGGCGCTGCGCTACCTCATCACGCGCTACCCGCAGGGCGACATGACGCAGATCGCCGATGCCCGCTTCGATCCGGACACGATCATCTTCTACACCTTCACCCTCTGGAAGGACGCGAGCGGCCAGCCGATGTCGCCGCCCGGCGCGCGGTTTGAGGTATCTCCGCGCGTGGAGGCGGTCCCCGCCGCGGCGCGGGGCACGGTTCGGCGCAACCGCGCGGGCACGCGCGCGCCTCACCTCGCGCTCGGTCGCGGCGCCCGCTGAGAAGCGGCGGGACGGCCCGCTCCATCGCGACGGCCCCGCGCCACGGCAGGGACCGCCCCCCTGCTGGGGATCCCTCCACGCCGTCCGCCGGGCGACCTCCTCGAGACCTGTCCCGCGGCACGCCTGCGCGGAGCCATGTCTCGCAGGCGGAGGGCGCCGCACCGAACACTGGGGATCTCAGGCGCGCGGCCACTTGACTTTCCCTTAATTTACACTTACCCTGCGGGTGTCGCCGGGACGGTGAAGGCGCGGCGCGGGGGCACGCCGGGGGGGGCACGATGGCGGAGCGGGCGGAACGCCGGATGACGGAGCGGCAGCGGCAGGTCTACGAATTCATCGAGGGGTATATCGCGGAGCACGGCATCGCCCCTTCCTACGAGGAGATCCGCAAGGCGTTCCGCTTCGGCTCCTACAACTCCGTCCAGAAGCACCTCAAGGCCCTGGTGAAGAAAGGGCTCCTGAAGACCCCCTGGGGCAGCCGGAAGCGGGCCCTGGAGCTGGCCGCTCCCCCGGCTGTCGTCATGACCCTGCCGCTTCTGGGGAGGGTCGCCGCCGGCCGGCCGATCGAGGCGATCCCCAACCCGGAGAGCGTCGAGGTCCCCGAGATGCTCCTTCGGGGGGACGACAACTTCGCCCTGCGGGTGGTCGGGGACAGCATGGTGGAGGAGGGGATCCGGGATGGGGACATCGTCATCGTCAAGCGGCAGCGCGACGCCAGGAACGGGCAGACCGTCGTGGCGCTCATCGGCGACGACGCCACGATCAAGCAGTTCCACCGCCGCGGGTCGCGCGTCGAGCTGCGCCCGGCCAACCCCCGCATGGACCCGATCGTGGTGGAGGAAGGAGATCTGCAGATCCAGGGGATCGTCATAGGGCTCATCCGGAAGTTCCGCTGAGCGGCCGCCCGGAAGCCGTTCCGGGAGGCCAGGAGGAAAGCCGGTGGAGAGGACCGTCCTGCACGTCGACATCGCGGCGTTCCCGATCGCGGTCGAGAGAGTGGCGGACCCCGGCCTGCGCGGCCGGCCCGTGGTGGTGGCGCCGCCGGGGTCGGCGCGCGCCACCGTCCTGGCCGCGTCGCCCGAGGCGGCGCGGGAGGGCGTGCGGGCCGGGATGCCGGTCCCCGTCGCCCTGCGGCGCTGCCCGGAGGCCGTCGTGCTGCCCGCGAACGAGCCGCTCTACCGGCGCGCCTCGGGCGCGGTCCTCGCGCTTCTGGGCGGGTACTCGCCTCTGGTCGAGCCGGCCGCCCTGGGGCAGACCTTTCTGGATCTCACCGGTACGTCGCGTCTGTTCGGCGCGGCGCAGGACGCCGCGGCCCGCATCCACAGGGAGATAGAAGCGCGGCTGCGGCTGCGGTCGACGGTGGGGCTGGCGACGAGCAAGCTGGTGAGCCGGGTGGCGGCGCGGGTGGTCCGGCCGGACGGACTGTGCGACGTCTTCCCGGGAGCGGAGGCGCCGTTCCTGGCGCCCCTTCCGATTGGATTGCTGCCGGCGGCGCGCGGCGAGACGCGCGAGCGCCTGTCGGACCTCAACGTCGCCCGGGTGGCCGATCTCCTGCGCTTCTCGCGGGCGCAGCTCCTCATCGCCTTCGGGCCGCACGGCGGGCGGCTGCGCTGCCAGGCGCTCGGGATCGACGCCTCGCCGGTCCGCCCGCCGGAGGCGGCCTCGGCGGTTGTGGAGGAGGAGACGCTCGCCGAGGACTCGAACGAGGAGGCGGCGCTGCTGCGGGCGCTCTTCGTTCTGTGCGAGCGGGCGGGGGCGCGGCTGCGGCGGCTGCAGGCAAGGGCCCGCCGGCTGCGGGTCACGCTGCGCCACAGCGACGCCGTCATGGCGCGCCGCGAGGAGCGGCTGGCGACACCGGCCGCCGCCGATCTCCTGCTGTTCGCGCAGGCGCGAGCGATGTGCGGGCGGGCGCGGGCGCGGCGGGTGCGGGTGCGCTGGATCGAGCTGCGCTGCCTGGAGATCGCGCGCGGGCCGCGGCAGTTGACGCTGTTCGGGCCGGAAGCGTTCGACGACAGGGCCTCCGGCGGGGCCGCCGACTCGCTGGCGGAGGCGGTCGATGGGATCCGCGAGCGCTTCGGCGACCAGGCGATCGTGGCCGGGCGGATCTTCGCGGGGCGGGCCGCTTTGCCAGCGGGAAATGGTGGGGCGCGGTCGCCGGCAGCAGATGACAGGTGCGTTAGAGGGGAACAACGCCGGGCCGACGAATACGAGGACGCCGTCCTCGTCCGGCTGGAGGGCCTGGACATCGCCGAGGCCGCCCCATGAGCCGGGCGGCCGAGGGCGCCAGCGGCGAGGTCGTCCTCTACGAGGCGCCCGACGGCCAGGTTCGGGTCGACGTGCGCCTGGAGCGGGAGACCGTTTGGCTCTCGCTGAACCAGATGGCCGAGCTGTTCAGACGTGACAAGTCTGTGATTTCCAGGCACTTGCGCAACGTGTTCACGTCCCGTGAGCTGGAGCGAAAGTCAGTTGTTGCAAAAAGTGCAACAACTGCCTCGGATGGCAAGACCTATCAGGTCGAATACTTCAATCTCGACGCCATCCTCTCGGTCGGATACCGCGTCAACTCGAAGCGCGGCACCCAGTTCCGTATCTGGGCGACCCGCACGCTTCACGATCATCTGCTCCGCGGCTACACGCTGAACGAGCGGCGGCTGCGCGAGAAGGGGCTCGGCGAGATGGAGCAGGCGGTCGGGCTGCTCGCCCGCACGCTCAAGCAGCACGCTCTGGTGACCGACGAAGGCCGCGCGGTGCTGGACGTCGTGCAGCAGTATACCCGGGCCTGGCGTCTGCTGCTCGAGTACGACGAGGATCGGCTGGCCGGGGTGCCGGCACGTCCCCAAAAGCCGGCGGCCGAGCTGACGCTCGAGACGGTGCGCCTCGCCATCGGTGGCTTGCGCGCCGCGCTCGTGGATCGCGGGCAGGCGAGCGGGCTCTTCGGCCAGGAGCGCGGTGATCAACTCGGCGCGATCCTCGGGAACATCGAGCAGACCTTCGGCGGCAAGCCGCTGTACCCGAGCGCGCAAGCGCGGGCCGCGCACCCCTTGTATTTCCTCATCAAGGACCACCCGTTCTCGGACGGGAACAAGCGTATCGGCGCACTCCTCTTTCTCGAGTATCTGCGCCGCAACGGTCTCCTGATGCGCGAGGACGGCAGCCCGCGACTCGCCGACGGCACGATGGTGGCGCTCACGCTCCTCGTCGCCGAGAGCGAGGCCGCGCAGAAGGACCTCATGATCCGTCTCATCCTCAACCTGCTCGACGACGGCGGCGCATGAGCCGCGGCGTCATCGACTCGCTGGGCGAGGCGGTCGATCGGATTCGGCCGCGCGCAGGGCCGCTTGAGGCCTTGTACTCTATTTCTCGCCGATGGCTTGGCAAACCATCGGCGCGAAATACAGTGCAATCCGTGTGGAAGGGAGAAACAGAGAAAACCCTTCAGGTCGCAACCTGAAGGGGGCCAGCGGACTCGCAAGTCCAACTGGGGATGACAGCAGAGACGGTACGAACTTCAAAGAAGAAAGTCAAATGACCGACTTCGTCCACCTCCAGATACGCTCGCACTACAGCCTGATGCGCGGGGCCGCGAGCCTTGAGGCGCTGTGCGGGGCGGCGGCCGGGCGCGGCATGCGGGCGATCGCCTGCACCGACGTGGACGGTCTGTACGGGGCGGTCCGGTTCCGGGAGATCGCTCTGGCCTGCGGGCTGCGGCCGATCCTCGGGGCGGAGTTGACCGCGCCCGATCCGCGGCGCACGCGGGCGGGGGAGAGGGCGACGCTCCTCGTCAAAACGCCGGAGGGGTACGCCAACCTCTGCCGCATCCTGACGCGGCGCCACCTCGATCCCGGCTTCTCGGTCCTCGAGGCGTTGCGGGGCGACTCCGCGGGGCTCGTCGTCCTGTCGCCGTCGCTCGCCGTCTTACGGGCGGCGCTCGAGGCGCGCGGGCCGCACGACCTGTACCTGGCGCTCGGGTCGTCGTCGGCCCCGTCGGCGGCGGAGGGGGCGCTGACGCGGCTGCGGGCGGCGCGGCGGCTCGGGCTCGGGCCGGTCGCGGTCAACGACGTGCACTTCGTCGACGCGCGCGATTTCGACCTGCACCGGCTGCTGCGCGCCATAGCCCTCAACACCACGCTCGACCGCGTCCCGCCCGAGGAGCTGGCGTCCCCGCAGGCGTGGCTCAAGCAGCCGGCCGAGATGGAGCGCGCCTACCCGCACTGCCCGGAGGCCGTGGCGGCGACGATGCGTATCGCCGAGGAGTGCGCCTTGGACGAGCCACCCTGGGGCGCCCTCGTCTTCCCGCGCTTCGCGGACCTGCTGGCCGGCGGCGCGTTCGAGCGCCCCTGCGGCACGTCGGAGGGCCCAGGCGGCGCGGCGACGGGCGGCGCGCCCGGCGACTCGTTCGCCCTGCTGCAGGCGCGCTGCGAGGAGGGGGCGCGGCAGCGCTACGGAGCTGTCACGCCGGCAGTGCGCGCCCGGCTCGACCACGAGCTGGCGATCATCCGCGACAAGGGGTTCGCCGACTACTTCCTGGTGGTGCAGGAGATCGTGAAGCGCTCGCCGCGCACGTGCGGGCGGGGCTCGGCGGCGGCGTCGATCGTGTCGTACTGCCTGGGGATCACCCATGTTGAGCCGATCCGTCACGACCTGTACTTCGAGCGCTTCCTGAACCGCGGCCGGGTGAACCCGCCCGACATCGACGTGGACTTCTGCTGGGACGAGCGCGACGACCTGCTCGACTGGGCCTTCAAGACGCTCGGCGAGGAGCGCACGGCGATGATCGCCAACCACGTCACCTTCCAGGCGCGCGCCGCGGTGCGCGAGGTGGCCAAGGTGTACGGCCTGCCGGACGCGGAGATCGCCCGGGTCACGGGCGGCCTGTCGCACTACTGGAGGGCCGGGACGGCGCTCGAGGCGACGCGGCGGCACCCGCTCTTCCGCGGCGAGGAATTCAACCCGAAGCAGGGCGGGATGCTGGCGCGGCCGCCATGGCCGGAGATCCTGCACGCGGCGGCGCGGCTCGACGGCTTCCCGCGCCACCTGTCGGTGCACTGCGGCGGGGTGGTCATCGCCCCCGACGGCGTGTCGAGCCACGTCCCGGTCGAGCGGGCCGCCAAGGGGGTGCGCGTCATCCAGTGGGAGAAGGACCAGGCCGAGGAGGCCGGCCTGGTGAAGATCGACCTCCTGGGGAACCGTTCGCTGTCCGTCATCCGGGACGCGTGCGCGGCCGTCCGCGAGCACGGCGGCCCCGACCTGCCGTACGGCGCCTTCGCCCCGATCGACGATCCGCGGACCCAGGAGCGGATCCGGGACGGCGACACGATGGGGGTGTTCTACGTCGAGTCGCCCGCCATGCGGCAGCTGCAGCAGAAGACGCGGCGGGGAGATTTCGAGCACCTGGTCATCCACTCGTCGATCATCCGGCCGGCCGCCAACGAGTACATCCGGGAGTACATCAGGCGGCTGCGCGGCGGGGCCTGGACGTCGCTCCACCCGATCCTGGACGAGGTGCTGTCCGAGACCTACGGGATCATGTGCTACCAGGAGGATGTGGCGCGCACCGCCATCCGCATGGCCGGCTTCACCGACGCCGAGGCGGACGGCCTGCGCAAGGTCCTCTCCAAGAAGTGGGCCGGCAAGAAGGTCGAGGACTACCGGCAGCAGTTCGCGCGCGGGGCGCTCGGGCGCGGCATCGCTCCGGAGGTCGTCGAAGAGGTCTGGCGGATGATCCTGAGCTTCTCCGGGTACTCGTTCTGCAAGCCGCATTCGGCCTCCTACGCGCTGGTCTCCTTCAAGTCGTGCTACCTCAAGGCCCACCATCCCGCCGAGTTCATGGCGGCGGTCATCAGCAACGGCGGCGGCTACTACTCCACCTTCGCCTACGTCTCCGAGTGCCGGCGGATGGGGCTGGCGATCCTCCCGCCGGACGTCAATGAGAGTGACAGGGCGTACACGGGGCGCAGCGGGCCCGCGGGGGGCGGGCCGGGACCGGAGGGCGCGCCGGCGGCCGCCGGGGCGGTGCGCGTCGGCCTGATGCAGATCAAGGGGCTGCGCGACGAGGCGGTGGAGGCGATCGTCGCGGAGCGGAAAGGCGGCGGGCCGTTCGCCTCGTTCGACGGGTTCCTGCGGCGCGTGCCGATCGACCCGTCCGACGCCCGGCTTCTCATCCGCGCCGGAGTATTCGACGGCGTCGGCTTCGGCGAGGGAGGCGCCGCCCCCGACCTGGCGATCCGGCCGCGCCTGCACTGGCGTCTCGCCGAGTGGGAGGCGAAGACGGAGGGGCGACGGTCGGCGACACGGTCGCTCTTTCCCCCCGATCTCGGGCCGCTCCCCGAGCCGCGCCCTTACGACTCCGCGCGGCTGCTGCGGGACGAGGCGGAGACCCTCGGCTTCCTGGTCAGCTGCCACCCGCTGACGTTGTACCGGGATCACCTGCTGGCGCTACGGCGGGCCGGCGTCCGCCCCGTGCGCGGCTGCGACCTGCCGCGGCACGCCGGGGAGAGGGTGGCGGCCATCGGCTGGCTGATCACGGGGAAGGTGGTCACCACGAAGGAGGACGAGCCGATGGAGTTCGTCTCCTTCGAGGACACGACGGCGATCTACGAGACGACCTTCTTCCCCGAGGCGTACGAGCGCTTCTGCGGCATGCTGACCACGGCGCGGCCGTACCTCCTGAGAGGGCGCGTGGAGGAGGACTACGGGGCGGTGACGCTGACGGTGGACCGGGTGATGTTCCTGGACCGGGTCGCCGCGATCAGCCGCGCCGGCGTTCCCGCCTCCCGGCGGTCTCCGGCGGCTCGTCCAGCACCAGGCCCGCCTCGAAGCGCCGGCCGTTCCGCACCACCCCCAGCGCCGCCTTCTCGCCCGGCTTGAGGCGGGAGAGCTGCGTGCGCAGATCGTCGTCGGAGGCGACCGGCCGGCCCCGCAGCGACACGATCACGTCGCCGGGCCGCAGCCCGGCCGCGGCGGCGGGCCCGCGGGGATCGATCGCCGCCACGAGGGCCCCGCGGGTCTCGTCGAGATCGAAGGCGCGGGCGATGTCCGGCGTGATGGCCTGCAGGCCGAGCCCGGCGTAGCCGCGCACCACCCGGCCGTGCTCGAGGATGCTCTCGAGGACGCCGCGGGCCATGTTGGAGGGGATCGCGAACCCGATCCCCTGGTACCCGCCGGTGCGGGAGTAGATCGCCGTGTTGATCCCGATCACCTCCCCGCGGGTGTTGATCAGGGCCCCGCCCGAGTTGCCGGGGTTGATCGCCGCGTCCGTCTGGATGAAATCCTCGTAGTCGGCGATACCCAGGCTGCCCCGGCCGATGGCGCTGACGATCCCCATGGTGACCGTCCCGCCCAGGCCGAACGGGTTGCCGATCGCCAGGACGATGTCACCGACCTGGAGCCTCTCCGAGTCCCCCAGTGCCGCCTTCGGCAGGGAGGCGTTCTCGACCCTGAGGACCGCCAGGTCGGTGCGCGGGTCGGTGCCGAGCACGCGGGCGCGCAGCCCGCGGCCGTCCGAGCCGGCGACCTTGACCTCGCGCGCGTTCTCGACGACGTGGTTGCTCGTCAGGATCGTCCCGCGATCGCCCACCACGACGCCCGACCCGAGGCTGGTGGCGCGCCGCTCCCGCGGCACCACGAACTCGGAGAACTGATCTCCGAAAAAGTGGCGGAAGAACGGGTCGACCATGAAGGGGGAGTACTCGTACGTCGTGACGACCTGGAGCGAGGAGATGTTCACGACGGCGGGCATCACGGCGCGGATGACGGCCGCGTAGCCGTCCGAGGTGGCCGGCGGGGCGACGGAAAGCGTCGTGGGTGGCGCCGCGGGCACCGGGCCCGGGTCGGCCCCGGCAGCCGGGGCCGGGCGCCCGCAGGAGAGAAGCGGCAGAAGCGCCGTCGCCAGCCACGCGATCGCGATCCTCTTCACCGGCATGTCCCCTCCCGAGGGCCCGGCGCGTTGCATCCCTCTCGGAAAGGATGTAATTATACCCTCGCGTCGCGCACCGGCCTGGAGCCCGGAAGATCATGACCGAATTCTGGCAGACGCTCGGCCCCCTGATGGTCGATTTCCTGCCCAAGGCGCTTCTGGCGATCGTCTGCGGCGGGCTCATCGGGATCGAGCGGGAGATGAGGAGCAAGCCGGCGGGCTTCCGGACCAACATCCTCATCTGCCTCGGCTCGATGCTGTTCATGTGGCTCTCGGCCCGCGTGGCGCTCTCCGTCGTCGGAGACCACCCGGCCGATCCCGGGCGGATCGCCGCGCAGGTCGTGACCGGCATCGGCTTCCTGGGAGCCGGGACGATCATCCAGGCGCGCGGGCGGGTCGTCGGCCTCACCTCGGCGGCGATGATCTGGGTCGTCGCGGCCGTCGGCATGAGCATCGGCGCCGGCTACAGCGCCATCGCCGTCCTCACCACGGCCCTGATCCTCGTGGTCCTGGTCGGGCTGGGGCTGTTCGAGAGGCGGCTGTTCGGGAGATGCATCCTGTACGACTGCCAGATCGCCTTCGACGACGACCAGGGGCGGACCCGGAGCGCCATCGACCAGGCGCTGCGCGCCGCGGGGCGCCCTCCCGACGCGTTCAACCTCAAGCGCGCCGCCGATCACCTCGTGCTGACGGTGCAGTACTGCGACGTGCACCCGCAGCACAAGCGGTTCCTGAGCGACCTGTGGAAGATCGACGGCGTGCGCGAGGTCCGGCCCCTCCGCTGACGGCCTCCTGAAATCCGTTGACACCTCGGACGCGTCGGCCTAGGATGCGGCGCCACGCAGTTCCAGGGCGATCGGCATTCAGGCGAGGCGCATGACAGCGCTGATGGAGACCCGCATCCCCGGCGCGCGGCTGCTGAGCCGCGGCAAGGTCCGGGACAACTTCGATCTCGGTGACGCGCTCCTGATCGTCTCCACCGACCGGATCTCCGCCTTCGACCACGTCCTCAAGAACGGCATCCCGGACAAGGGGAAGGTGCTGAACCAGATCTCCCTCTTCTGGTTCGAGCGGACGGCCGACCTGGTGCGGAACCATCTCAGGGAGCACCGGGTGGAGCGCTTCCCGGAGCCGCTGCGCGCCCAGGCCGATCTGCTGCGCGGCCGGGCGGTCCTGGTGAAGCGGCTGCGGATGCTGCCGGTCGAGTGCGTGGTGCGCGGCTATCTCGCGGGATCCGGGTACAGGGAGTACCGCCGGACCGGCGCGATCTGCGACCAGAAGCTGCCCGGCGGGCTGGAGGAGTCGGCCCGCCTTCCCGAGGCGCTGTTCACGCCCTCGACCAAGGCGCAGCAGGGGCACGACGAGAACATCAGCTTCTCCCAGGTCGCCGATCTGGTGGGGCGCGAAACGGCGGAACAGGTCCGCGACCTCAGCCTGGCGATCTACCGCAGGGCCTGCGAGCACGCCGAGAACCGCGGCATTCTCATCGCGGACACCAAGTTCGAGTTCGGGCTGGACGACTCCGGGCTGGTCCTCGCCGACGAGGTCCTGACGCCCGACTCCTCGCGCTTCTGGCCGGCGGAGTCGTACCGGCCGGGCGGGCCGCAGCCCTCCCTCGACAAGCAGTACGTCCGCGACTACCTCGAGTCGATCGGCTGGGACAAGAACCCTCCGGCGCCGCGCCTCCCCGACGACATCGTGGAAGGGACGCGGCGGCGGTACCTGGACATCTTTCGCAGGATCACCGGCCGCGATCTCGAGTAGCGTATGGGACCGTCATGGCGGGAGATCTAGGACCGGGCGGTCGGGTCGGGAGCGCCGGCGGAGGCGATCCCGAGGGCTTCGATGGCCGAGCGGGATCGGGCCACGGCGCCGGGGGAGTAGCGTCCGCGGCGGCGCGCCGCCAGGTAGCGCTCCTTCAATCTGAAGATCCGGCGCAGCGACCTGTTGATCCTCGCCAGGCCGACGGACCCGCCTGCCACGGCCCGCAGGACCCCCTCCCGGGCCTCCAGGATCCGCGCCTCGGAACGGCAGAACATCAGCCCGTCGCTCCCGGCGGCGAGGGCGGCGAGCGCCACCGTTTCGCCATCGAGGCCCTGGTCGACCGCCCCCATCTCGAGGTCGTCGGTCAGGACGAGGCCGCGATACCCCAGGCACCGCCGGAGCGTTTCTTCCACCACCGCCCGGGACAGCGTCGCCGGTTCGCGGCGTTTCCCCTGCAGGGCGGGGTAGCAGGCGTGCCCGACCATCACCATCGGCAGCAGCCGCTTCAGACGCCGGTAGGGGAGCAGGTCGCGCTTCCAGAGCGTCGACCGGGGCCGGTTGATCACCGGCAGGATCTGATGGGTGTCGGCGCGGGCGGATCCGAGACCGGGGAAGTGCTTGCCGACGGGGATCACTCCGGCTCCGAGGAGGGTCTCGAGGTAAACCCGGGCGAGGGAGGCGACTCGTAACGGATCACGTCCGAAGGCCCGGTCGCCGATACCGTTGGCCGGGTCGGGTCCGGAGAGGTCCAGGACCGGCGCGAAGTTCACGTTGAACCCGAGCGCCTTGAGCGTGGCGGCCGTGGCCGCGGCGTGCCGGCTGACGGCGGCCGTGGCGTCCGGACGGATCGCCAAGGCCTGGCATTCGGGAGTCGGCCCCAGGATCGGCCGGAGCCGGTTCACCCGGCCGCCCTCCTGATCGAGGGCGATGAAGGGGGGCACGCGCAGCGACCGGTAGAGGGCGTCGGTCAGGGCGCGGACCTGGGAGGCTCTTTCAATGTTCCGTGAGAAGAGGATCAGCCCGCCGGGACGGACCCGGTCGACAAGCCGCCGCAGCGCCGGCCCGAGGGCAGTCCCCGCGAATCCGATCCAGAACAGCTGGCCGATCCTGTCTTCCAGGCTGAGATCCTGCCCCCGCCACATGGCTGCGTACTCTAGTCGAGGGGGGAGCGGGGAGCAAGGGTAGGGCCGCTATCGGGGCCGCGGCGGTTACGGATCTGAAATATTTGCTTGACAGGGGGGGTATGGGACACTAGATTTCATTTACGGATATGCGATTCAAACGATTTGGATATCGAATACCTCTTTCCGCATATGCAACTCCTGGAGGCAGGGCAGAGCCATTTTGATTCGAAGTTACCTCGACCGCTGGTGGTCGGGAGCCCGAGGCGCACGACAGGAGGGGGTAGGGGGGAAGCGACTTTGTTGACTCTCCGCCGGCTCGATGCTAGGATGCACGCCTTCCGTCGGCCCGCTCCTTGGGTCAGGTTGCCATGAACAGAAAGTTCTACACCATCATGATCGTCCCGCACGCCGCCGCGAAGTTCCGGCGGCTTAAGGTATCAAAGAACTTCCTGCTGGCGGCCGGCTGCTTCCTGGGGGCCCTGTTCATCGCCGGCTTGATGTTCCCCCACTTCCTGCTCAAGTCCAGCCAGCTCCGGGCGAGCGTCCAGAAGCTGTCCCTGGAGAACGACGAGCTCAAGAAGGCCAACGAGAAGTTCAGCACCTCGCTCACCGACCTGCGCAGCAAGCTGTCGGAGTTCGAGACCAAGGCGACCAAGTTCGCCATGATGGTGGGGGTCGAGGACCTGAACGGGCAGCAGATGGCGGCCGGCGGGAGCTCCTTCGACCTGAAGGGGCTGTCCCCCAAGGCCACCCAGTCGATCATCGAGGGGGAGATCAACACCCTCAAGGAGCGCTCGGGGGCCCTCCAGGACAGCTTCCGGACCCTGGACATGGCGTTCCAGAAACAGTCCCTGCTCCTCTCTTCCACCCCCAGCATCTATCCCGTGAGGGGCCTGATGGGGAACGGCTTCGGCTGGCGGCGCGACCCGTTCACGGGGATGCGCGACTTTCACCAGGGGCTCGATCTCGTAGCACCTCTCGGCACCAAGATCGTGGCGCCGGCCGACGGGATCGTCACCCGGGTGGGCCCGAGCGGCGGCTTCGGCCAGTCGGTCATCATCGCCCACGGCTACGGCATCATCACGCGCTACGGCCACCTGTCCTCATCCAACGTCCGGGTCGGGCAGCGGGTCAAGCGCGGCGACGTGATCGGCACGGTGGGGAGCACGGGCCGGAGCACCGGGCCGCACGTCCACTACGAGCTCCTGGTCCACCAGAGGAACGTGGATCCTGTCAAGTACATCCTGGAAGAGTACCGGAGCTTCTAGGAGCCCGTCCGGGCCCGCCGCGGCCCCGCAACCTTTGATTTCTCCCCGGCTTTTGCTATAGTTGCGCGCAAGCGGCCGGGCCGCTGCGCGAGACAATCCCGGGTCCTGGCGAGGCCGCGGCGGGCGCGGCGATCCGTGGATTCGATCCCTCCACAGTCCGTCACCGGGGTTCGGGCCCCCGCGAGGGGCGGAAGGGCGCCAGCTCAACCTCGATGATCATCGACGCGATCCTCAAGAAAATCGTCGGCACGAAGAACGAGCGGGAGCTGCGCCGGATCCGGCCGCGCGTCGGCGCGATCAACGCGCTCGAGCCGCAGGCCCGCGACCTCCCGGACCACCGGTTCCCGGCCCGCACCGCCGAGCTCAGGGAGCGCGTGGCGCAGGGGGCCGCCCTCGAAGAGGTCCTCGACGAAGCCTTCGCCCTGTGCCGCGAGGCGGCCCGCCGCACCGTCAACATGCGGCATTTCGACGTGCAGCTCATCGGCGGCATGGTCCTGCACCAGGGGAAGATCGCCGAGATGAAGACCGGGGAGGGGAAGACCCTGGTCGCGACCCTGGCGGCGTACCTGAACGCCCTGAACGGCAGGGGCGTCCACATCGTCACCGTCAACGATTACCTGGCGCGCCGCGACGCCGCCTGGATGGGGCCCATCTACAAATTCCTGGGCCTCAGCGTGGGGGCGATCCAGCACGACATGGACGACCCGGCGCGCCAGCAGGTCTACGCCGCCGACATCACCTACGGCACGAACAACGAGTTCGGCTTCGACTACCTCCGGGACAACATGAAGTACTCCCTGGGGT
>JACQNT010000086.1 GCA_016202915.1 Acidobacteriota bacterium | reverse complement strand
GCGGGCCGGTGGCCGTCGTCCTGAGCGGCGGCAACGGCGACCCCCTGGCCATCCTCGGGCGCCAGGATCCCGCCTAGACGCGGGGCCCCGCGCGCTCGTATTACTGCATATCATCGGGGACCGCCCCTCGATCTTGAGGGCGCGTGCTAGACTACCGGGCCTTCCGGAGGGGCCGCGGCATGAACGTCAGGACGGCACGGACCGAGCGGAGGCGCGTCGGCTTCACCCTGATCGAGCTGCTGATCGTGGTGGCGATCATCGGCCTGATCGCCGCCATCGCCATCCCGAACCTCAGGAGCGCGATGGACCGGGCCAAGCAGAACCGCACGCTCGCGGACATCAAGGTGATCGGCAACGCACTGGAGACCTACGCCGTCGACAACAACACCTACCCCAAGGGGCTGACCGACGCGAACGCCGCGATCGTCAGCGGCTACCTCTCCCCTCTCTACCTGCGCACCGTGCCGCCCGGGGACGGCTGGAACAACCCCTGGCACGTCGACACCAACGCCAATGGTACGCAGTACACCATCAGCTCGTTCGGACGCGACGGCGTGGGGGGGACGAACAACGGCGGGCCGACCGCCGGCCTCGACTGCGACATCATTTACTCGAACAACTCCTTCTGGCAGTGGCCACAGGGGGCCCAGCAGTAACGGGCTCCTTCCTCGAATCCCCCCTCAGATCGGCCCGCACCACCAGCCGCCGGGGCGCCGGCCCGATGTGGTTGAACGGGTAGCAGGTGATCAGAGTCAGGACCGGCCGCGTGGCGGGGGCCAGGTCCCGGACGTCGTCCTCCCGCACCACCCGCGTCTCGACGACTTCGTAGCGGGTGGTGCCCGCCCCGTCGCTGATCTCGACGAGGTCCCCCCGGCGCGCCGAACCCAGCCTTCGAAACGGGCCGTCCCGGTGGCCCGCGATGATGCAGTTGTCGGGATCGCCCGGCAGCGCGGTGCCGGTCATGTGGCCCGGCCCGAGCTCGAGGGTGCCCGCGTCGGTCCCCTCGGCCACGACGGCGTCGATCCCGAGGCGCGCGATGCGCAGGCGCGCAATCGCCTCGCCGCGACCGGGCGCCGGGCCCCGCTCGCGGCTGCGCCCCGGGCCCGGCCCGGTTCCCCGCGCGTCGTCCGGCCCGCCGGGCAGGCCGAAGGCGCCCGCGTGCGCCTCCTGCCAGGCAATCCCTCTCGCCCGGATGCTCACCGCGCCGAGCAGCAGCGCCGTTCCCGCGGCCACGCACAGGCCCCCGAGCGCCGTCCGGACCGGCCCGGGACCCGATCGAACGGGCATGCGGGTGGCTCCCGGATCTCCCGACACCCCGATCGCGGTCGCCGCTAGACCCTCCGCAGGAAGAGGATCACCAGGCCGCCACCGAGAAGAACGGCGCCGATCACGGCGACGAGGATGGTGAGTCTGCCGGTCCGGGGCATGGAGCGCTCCGAAACCGCCCCGGTCGCGCCCTGTGCCTCCGCCCCGGTCGCCGGCGAGGTCGCCGCCGTCAGCGCGACCCGTTCCTCGGAGGCCGCGGGCCGCGCGCCGGCCGCATGCGCCTTCGCCATCCGCCCGAAGGGCGTCGGCATCCCGTGGCTGACCAGCAGGCCCATGGTGTCGGTGTCGACCCGGCCGGACGCCCGGGTGAAATGATCCGCCTGGAACGCGCGCAGGGCGGACGCCGTCGCGTCGTCCAGCTCACCCTTCTTCCGGTCTCCCGGCTTCAGATATTTCTCCTTCTCCAGGATCCTCTGCACCTCGCGGATTTCCGCCGGGGAGGAGAACAGCGGTCCCTCGCGCGCGTCGGCCGCGGCCAGGGCGGTTCCCGTCGCGCCGCCGGCGACGAACAGGGCGATACCCAGACAGATGACGAGCAGTGGTCGTGCTGAAGCCATCGGAACCCCCTTTGCACGGAGAGTGCGTCGACAGGTGCGCCGCTACTATAAGACGGCAGGGCCCCCCGCTGCAATTCGGGAAAACGCGGATCGGCGGGACGCGGCGCTCCGCCGGGCGGGCGCTTGCCCGCAGGGAGACCTTCGCGGTAAGGTGTGCCGGTCAGGAGGGATTTCCCATGCCGGAAGATCGTGCCGCGACCGGAAGGCGGGTCCAGGTGACCGTCTGCGTTTTGTTTCTGTGCGCCTGGCTGGCCGGTGCCGCGACGGCGCGGGCCGACGCCTGCCCGGACGCCCTGATCACCGCCGCCGTCAAGACGCGCCTGGCGGTGGACGACGTCGTCGGCGCCTTCAAGATCAACGTGGACACCGACGAGTGCGTCGTCACGCTCCACGGCTGCGTCGGCTCGCGCGCCCAGGCCAGGAGGGCGAGGAGCCTGGCGGGGAAGGTCGGGAAGGTCAGGGCGGTCAAGAGCCAGCTCAAGATCTGTCCGGCCGACAAGGAAAATAGGTAGGCAGCCGCCCGGCGGCGAGGGATCGCCATGGCTCGCCTGGGGTTCGTCGTGCATCCGGAGGGGGCCGACCCGCCCGCCGAGGCCATCCGCCTGGCCGAACAGATCGACCGCGACGGCGGATCCGCTCTCGCCCTCTACCGCGACCCGGTGGGCGACCACTGGCAGATCTTCGCCCTCCTTCCCCGTGACAAAGTCCAGCCGACGCCGTACCAGAGGGACCTGTCGAAGGCCCACGCCGAGCGCCTCGTCAAGGTGATCAAGAAGATCGACCGGTTCATCGACCCCGTCGTGGCGGTGCGGGGCGACGACGGCTACTGGACGCCGAACGGCAGCCACCGGCTGCACGCGCTCCAGAAGCTCAAGGCGGGGCTGGTCCCCGCCATCGTCATCGTGGAGCCGGAGGTGGCGTTCCACATCCTGGCGCTGAACACGGAGAAGGCGCACAACCTCAAGGAGAAGTCCCTGGAGGTGATCCGCATGTACCGGGGGCTCAGGGATCGCGGGGAGAAGAAGCCGGAGGAGGGCTTCACCTTCCAGTTCGAGGAGGCCTGCTACATTACGCTGGGGCTGCTCTACGAAAAGAACGCCCGCTTCGCCGGCGGGGCCTTCTCACCCCTCTTGAGGCGCGTGGACAAGTTCCTCGACTCGCCGCTCCGCTCCGCCTACTCCGTGCGCGAGGCGCGCGCCGCGCGCGTCGAGCAGGCCAACGCCCTCCTGTCCGAGATCGTGGAGAAGCTGAAGCGCCGGGGGATCCGGCACCCGTTCGTCAAGAACTTCGTCCTGGCGCGCTGCAATCCCCTCAGCCGGGCGCGCAAGTCGATCCCCGGCTTCGACCAGGCGCTCGACCGCCTGATCGCCGCCCTCGAGTCGTTCGATGTCCAGAAGATCCGTCAGGAGGACATCGCCCGGTCGGCCGTGATCGCGGCCCCGGCGGCGCCCTGAGTCTCCCGCCCCCCCTGAACCCCTCCGCCCTCGGAGCCCCCCCCGCCCTCCCGGCCCCCTGCGGTGTGACGGGCTACTTGCCGCTCTTCCCGGCGGCCTGGGCGACCGAAGCCGAATCGATGTCGAAGGTGATCATGAAACCGTTGGTCCCCTTGAACTCGAACGCCTTCGGCCCCACGCGGTAGGCCTCGACGGTGTTCGGCATCAGCACGAAGCCGTCGTTGCGCGGCGCTCCCCAGTACTTGAGGTTCTTGATGACCACCGGGTCGCTCGTCATCCCCGGGTTCCGCTTCAGGCGGACTTCAGCGGACTTGCCGCCATCCAGCAGGGCGACGGCCTCGTCCTTGCCGCCGTTCCAGGCGACCTCCCCCTCCGCCGTCATCATGGAGTTCCACTTGACCGGATAGAGGTGGCCGACGATGGTGCCGATGGCGTCGCGCTGCTCCTTGGTGAGCGCCTTGTCGAAGGTCAGCACCGCCCAGTCCATCATCCCCTTGGAGAAATCTCCACCCAGGTCTCCCCCGACCCAGAACTTGGCGCCGTCGAGCTTCACCGCGCCGTAGCTCCCCCTGTTGACCTTGAAGGCGTTGTTGAACCGGCAGAAATGCTCCGGACCGTGCCCTGCCCCTCCGGCGCCGTGGTGGGCCGACGGCTGTGCGTTGAAGTAGCACTGGCAGAACATCGGACACGAGCAGGCCTCGATGATGCTGGCGTTCATGTTCCAGGCCGGCATCATCGCCCCGCTCTTCGCCTGCTCCGCGGGGGCGAGGCCGGCGACACCGAGAATCAGCGCCGTAGAGAGTAGAATCCTCTTCATGAGGTCCTCCCGGATTGAAGTGTTGAAAGACCGGCTGTGGAAGTCATCGCGACTGTGGTTGGAACGGCGCTCATCCTACTCGCGGCTTCCGCCGGTGTCAAGATGCCGGTGATCCCGGCGCTCCTGGCCGGGACCGGTGTCGTCCTGTACGCGGCCTGGGCCATCCTCGGGAGATTGCAGCACCGGGTGACGCGGCAGATCCGGCCGCTCGAGGAGGTCCTCGCACGGGAGGCCACCGCCGGCCCGCCGGGGCAGCCGGTTCCGGGCCCGAGCCAGCCGGGCCAGGGCGCGCCGGGCGGGGACGTGCCGGCTCTCTCCGTCGTCGTCGCCGCCCGCGACGAGGCCGGCGGCATCGAGCGGATGGTGCGGGGGATCCTCGCTCAGCGAGGCGCGGCACTCGAACTGATCGTGGTGGATGACCGCTCGACCGACGCGACGGGGGCCATCCTGGATCGGATCGCGGCCGATCCGGCCGGGACCGGGGGATCCCGCCTCACCGTGATCCACAACCGCGATCTGCCGGACGGCTGGCTGGGCAAATGTCACGCCTGCCACCTGGGGGCGGGCCGGGCGCGCGGCGAATGGATCCTGTTCACCGACGGCGACGCCGAGATCGAGCGGAACGATCTGCTGGCCCGCGTCGTGGCGCACGCCGAGCGGCTGCGGCTGGATCACGTCGCTGTCATCCCGGACGCGCGGCCGATGCCGCGGCTCCAGGTCGCGCTGATGCTGGCCTTCGCGAGGGTCTTCCTCCTCTCCAGCAGGGCCTGGGAGATCGACCGGGACCTGCCGCGCGGCGGGATCGGCATCGGAGCGTTCAACCTGGTGCGCCGGTCCGCCTACGACCGGATCGGCGGGCACACACTCATAAAGATGGACCCGGTGGACGACCTCAAGCTGGGGAGGCTGCTGAAGGAGAGTGGCGCGCGTCAGAGGGTGTACGACGGCGTCAGGATGGTGCGTTGTCCCTGGCACAGGGGCGCGTTGCGCGTCGTGCGCGGCCTGGAGAAGAACCTGTTCGCCGGCCTGGACTACTCGGTGACCAACCTCGCCGGAGCCACCTTCCTCGCCCTGGCGCTGTGTCTCGGCCCGGTGATCGCCGGCGCCCTCGGCGCGCTGTCCGCCTGGCCGGATCACCCGTGGCTCCTGGCCGCCGCCTGCATCCCGTTCGCGCAGCAGGCCTCCGTGGTCGCGTGGAGCAGCGTCGCGCAGACGCGCCGGTACGGCGGGAACCCGGTCTGGCTATCGCTGCTCTACCCGGCCGCCGAGATCCTCCTCCTGGGAGCAGCCTGGAACTCGGCCGTCCGGGTCCTGGCGCGCGGAGGCGTACGGTGGCGCGGCACCTTCTACCCGCTCCCCGCCCTGCGGCGCGGGCTGGTCCCCGCAGGAGCCGGCCGCCGGATGCGGCGCTAGCCCGTCCGGGCAGAGGGGCCCTTCCCGCGGCGACCTCACGACCGGCGGCATCAAGGGAGAACGAGCACCCCGGCGCCCCGGATCTGCCCCTCCTTCAGCGCCTGCAAGGCCCGGTTGGCCTCGGCCAAGGGGAACGCCTCGGTCTCCACCCGCACCCTCGCCTGCGCCGCGGCCTCGAGAAGATCCTCGCCGTCCCGGCGCGTGCTGGCCGTGACCGTGCGGATGGTCCGTTCCTCGAAGAGAAGCCCGTAGTCCATCTGCGGGATCGCGTCGAGGTGGATGACGGCGATCGCCAGTGTTCCCCCTTTCCGCAGGGCCCGGAGCGCCTCGGGGATCAGGCGCCCGGACGGGGCGAAGAGGACGGCGCGGTCGGCGGGGAACGGGGCGGCCTCCCCCGCCTGCCCCGCCCAGGCGGCCCCGAGGGATCGCGCCAGCCGGCGATGGCCCTCGGAGCGCGTGAAGACGTACACCTCGCAGCCTCGGTGGCGGGCGATCTGCAGGGTGATATGCGCCGAGGCCCCGAAGCCGAACAGGGCCACCTTCTCCCCCGGCGCCGCCCCGCAGAGACGCAGGGCGCGGTAGCCGATGATCCCGGCGCAGAGAAGAGGCGCCGCCTCCGCGTCGGAGTACGCGGAGGGGACGGCGTAGGCGAACTCCTGCGGCGCCACGAGATACTCCGCGTACCCGCCGTCCACGTGGTAGCCGGTGAAGCGCGCCCCGTCGCACAGGTTCTCCTCCCCGCGCGCGCAGAAAGCGCACGCCCCGCACGCGGAGTGCAGCCAGGCGACACCGACGCGGTCCCCCGCGCTGAACCGTGTCACCCCGGCGCCGCCCGGCCTCGTCCCGGCGCCCACCTGCTCCACGACCCCGACGACCTGGTGGCCGGGGACGAGAGGCAGGCGAGGAAGGGGGATCTCCCCTTCGACGATGTGCAGGTCCGTGTGGCAGACCCCGCAGGCCCGGGTGCGGATGAGCACCTGGCCGTCTCCCGGATGGGGCACGGGACGTTCGGTCATCCGCAGCGGCGCCCCCTCGGCGCGCCCGGCGTTCGAAAGAAGCATCGTCTTCATGAGCGGTACCGCACCGGGCGGCATGTTACTCCCCTTCCGCACCCCGTCGCCTACGCCCTCGCTCCCCTCACCCCCGCGCTTCCGCTCACCCCCTCGCATTCGCGGACCCTGCGCTTCCTTGTGCCGGCGCGCTCCCCCTTGCTATGATCGTCGCCCATGCCGGAAGCCTCCGTCCTGCCCCGCAACTCCACGCGCGCGGTGCGCATCGGGCGCATCACGATCGGCGCCGGCCACCCGGTCGCCGTGCAGAGCATGTGCGCCACACGGACCGCCGACGTCGAGGCGACCGTCCGCCAGATCCTCGACCTCGAGCGCGCCGGGGCCGACGTCGTCCGCCTCGCCGTGGACAGCGCGCGGGACGCCGCGGCTCTGCCGGAGATCCGCGCCCGGACTGCCGCCAACCTGTCGGTCGACCTGCAGGAGAACTACCGCTTGGCCGCCCAGGTCGCCCCGCACGTGGACAAGATCCGCTACAACCCCGGCCACCTGCACCATCACGAGAAGGCGAGGCCGGTCCGGGACAAGGTCGCCTTCCTGGCCGAGGTGGCCGGGAAGAACGACTGCGCCCTCCGTGTGGGCGTCAACTGCGGATCGATCGACCCGGCCCAGGCGGAGCGGTTCGGGAACGACGCGGTGGCGGGGATGGTCGCCTCGGCCCTGGAACACTGCGCGCTCCTCGACGGGATGGGCTTCACGCGCTACTGCGTCTCGCTCAAGGATTCCGATCCGGCGAAGGTGATCGAGGCCAACCGCCGCTTCGCCGCCGACCGCCCCGACGTGCCGCTCCACCTGGGGGTGACGGAGGCCGGGCTGCCCCCCGACGGGGTGATCAAGACGCGCGTCGCCTTCGAACAACTACTGTCGCGCGGCATCGGCGACACGATCCGCGTCTCCCTCACCGTGCCCAACGACCGCAAAGGGGAGGAGATCGCGGCCGGCCGGCAAATCCTCGACGACATCGCCCGTGGCCGCTTCCGGTCGGTCCCGGAGAACTTCGGGAAGAGGCTCAACATCATCTCCTGCCCCTCCTGCTCGCGGGTGGAGAACGAGGCGTTCGTGGACCTCGCCGAGAAGGTCCGCGACCTCACGACCTACGCGCGCGACCACGCGGTCACCATCGCCGTGATGGGCTGCCGGGTGAACGGCCCCGGCGAGACCGACGACGCCGACCTCGGCCTGTGGTGCGCCCCGAACCACGTCAACCTCAAGCGGCACTCGGAGCTGGTCGGGACCTTCGGGTACGACGAGGTCCTCCCCCGCCTCAAGGCCGAGCTCGACCACCTGATCGCCTCCCGCGGGCCGGCCCGGGGGGCGGCCTGACGCCTCCATCCCCCTCGTGGAGCTGCGACTCGGCCGCTGCGTCGTGCGTGACTGGCGGACGCGGGACACCGCCTCCATCGTCCCGCACGCCAACAACCGCAAGGTCTGGCTGAACCTCCGCGACGCCTTCCCCCACCCCTACACGCTCGCCGACGCCCGCGCCTGGATCCTCTTCGCCCGGTCTGCGACGCCGCGGACGCACTTTGCCATCGTCGTGGGCGGATCCGCCGCGGGAGGTATCGGCCTGCGCCTGCGCGAGGACGTCCACAGGAGGTCGGCCGAGATCGGCTTCTGGCTCGGGGAGGACCACTGGGGCCGCGGCATCGCCACGGAAGCGGTGCGCGCCGTGACCGACCACGCCTTCCGCGCCTTCGACCTGTGTCGCATCGACGCGCAGGTGTTCGCATGGAACCCGGCCTCCATGCGCGTCCTCGAGAAGGCCGGCTACGCCCGCGAGGGCCGCCTGCGCCGAAGCGTCACCAAGGACGGCCGGACCATCGACAGCCTGATGTACGCCATCACGCGCGGCCTGCCTGCGGGCGAATGACCGGCGGCCGACGTTGCGGAGCGGCGGGGCGCGGCGTATAGTCCACCCACCGGCAGACAAGCCACACCCCGGCGGGGCATACGCATGGATCGTCAGGGCACCCCATTTCGGCGCATCCCATCTCAGGAGGCTCCCCCCACCGAAGGCGGCACCCGAGACCCCGGCCCTCCAGGCAGCCTCGCGGTGTGCGGAGCCACCTGGACGAGGCAGGCGCGGAGAAGCGATGAGGGGCGGAGCTCATCTGAACTCGATCCTGCGCCTCTTCGGTCGTCAGATTCTCGACGGCCCCGCTACCTTTATCGCGCTAGGCCGCGAGCGGGGCCTCTTGCAGCGTTTATTGAAATAGACCGCGGGCTCGCCATGTTTAGAGAATTATGCGGATTGTGCAGATCAGCATAATTGCAACTTAGGCAGAAACGAAGGACCATGATCCCAAGTCTGACCTGGCTCATGCCCCTCCTCATGATGGCTGGTGGATCCTCGTCGCAATCGACTGCGCGCATTCCGCAGTGCAAGGCAGTCTTCTGCGTCGCCCCTGGCTACAGAGCCGAGGTCGGGAAGGATATTCCTCACAGCGCTTGGCATGACGCCTTGGGAGTCCTCTTCAGCGGCAGGCTCTTCATGGTTGACCAGGGCGGGCGACCTCTCCCCATCTCTCGGGCTTCGTTTCTCCGCGGTGGCCGGACCGTCGATGGTAAGTTTTGCGCCCAGGACGACAAGGAGATGGAGGTGACATTCGACAGCGAGGGCCGGTTCAAGACGGTACTATTCACACAGCGCGCTCACGCGTTTCCCATTCTTGAGGTTCCAAGAGATTGCGAGCTCGAGATCGTTGTCCTGATCCGATCCGAGGGGTGTGATGACCTGACCGTCGAGGTGGGCACGCAATGGGAAGCGCCGGACCTCGAGCTCAAGTGTAAGGTCCGTCGGTGACAGCGTTCTGCCTAACTACGCGTTGCAGCGGACGCACTCGCCTGTCACGCCGCTTGCTGAAAGGCGCAAGCGTCGCGCCAGGCGGCGCGCCGCTGAACGCGGGCGTTATGCGGTCTTGAAACGGGGTACATCGGAAGGGGATGAGGAGGCACCACGTAGATGACCACTACACGCCGAGAAACGATCCGACGGAAGGCGCTAGAGCTGGTCGCTACCCGTCCGACAGGGATTAGGTTCTCGGAACTCGCCCGGATGATTCAAGAATCCTTCCCAGATATTCCTCTCAACACCGTCATCTCAAACATGTGGAACCTTGACGCGGTGTTTCCCGATACCGTCTACAAACCGGCGCGGGGGGTGTTCAAGGCCATCAAGTTCCGTGACGCAGAGGCCCAGCAGGAAGCTTCGGCCCTCGAGGAGGCACCGAGGCCCTCGCCCGGTGCCCCAGCGGAGGAGGACTTCTACGAACCCTTTGCGGACTGGATCACCAACGAACTTGAGGAATGTACGAAGGCCGTTCAGCTTGGCGGCAACCGCTTCAAGGACAAGTGGGGTACACCAGATGTGGTCGGCATCCGAGAACCCAAGAAGAGCGATATCGTCAAACCTCCGACCGAGATTGTGTCCGCCGAGATCAAAGCCGACAGGGCCAACCTTATAGTCGCCTTTGGCCAGGCTTGTGCCTACAAGCTCTACTCCCACCGCTCCTACAT
>JACQNT010000085.1 GCA_016202915.1 Acidobacteriota bacterium | reverse complement strand
CTCGAAGGCGGTGGCGTCGGTATGGTCGGCGAACAGGAGATACAGCTTCCCCTCGGGAGTCAGGAGGCCAAGCGGCTGACCTTGCTCGGCGCACTTGAGGGCGCACTTCTGGTGTTCCGGTCCCTTGCCGCCGTGGGGGATGTAGCATGCCATGTCGAGAATCTCGCCCCTGACGGCGACGCCGGAGGACGCCCCGGGGTGCTTCTTGTCCGCGGCAAGCCCCGCGGCCGGGAGGAGGATCACCGCAAGGGCCAGGAGGATCAGGGTCCATCTCTGCATCGTCTTCTCCTGTAGTCAATGGCCTTCTGGGTCGCAGTCCGTCATGCTATCACGCGACGGTGCCAGCTTCGACCGACGCTCCGTCCGGTCCGCCCTTCAGGGGCAGGGGGAGGGGAGGGACCGTTCGATCCCGCGGCTGTCGAACCCCGAGGTCTGCTCCTCGCCGCCCACGACCGCGGTCACGAGGTAGGCCAGGCTTTCGCCGACGGCGGGGGTCAGCACCTCGGTGAAGGAGAGATCGGCGCGGTCCGGGTCGTCGCCGTCCCGGCAGGAATCCGTACCCTGGAACGGGAGAAGCGACAGCAGGCCACTGTAGACGTGATACGACGAGGCCCCGGCCACCGGCTGCCAGGTGAATGTGGAGACATCCGTGAACTGCAGTCCCAGCACGTCGTTCCGGTCGAACTCGTGCGCCCCCCGGTCGAAGCCCGCGACGGCGTCGCGGTTCCCGTCGAGGGGCCTCCGCTGCCCACGGAAGTCGTCCGCCGGCGCCCACCGTGCCGAGGCGGAGTCGATGGCCGGCGAGCCGGGCCGCAGGCGGTAGTCGGAAGTCGATGCGCCGGCGAAAAGCGGGTCGCTGAACAGGTTCGTGGGTTCGCTGCACAGGGCGGCCGAGGCCCCCCCGCAGTCCTGCCGCGAGTTGTCGAAGAAGATATTGTTCAGGACGACGGCGTCGAAGACCTCGAAGTACCCTCCTCCTCCGCCTCTGGTGCCCCTGTTGCGGTAAAGGATGTTGTTGGCGAGGACCGGCACCCCGAACAGATCCGCCAGGATCGAAACTCCACCGCCCCTGTCGGCGGTGTTGTCGGCGAGAGCGTTGTTGATCAAGCGGGTCTCGCTGTAGAAGACGTCAACGCCCCCTCCGTAGGAACCGAACGGGCCGGACCCGGTAGCCACGTTGCCCACGATCAGGTTGTTCGAGACGATCGGCGAACCAAGGCCCCCGACCTCGAGCCCGCCCCCATAGGAGGATGCCGTGTTGGAGACGACCGTATTCCCCCGGATGACCGCAGCGCTGGCGATCCCGGCGTAGGCGTCGAGCCCGCCCCCCACGCTCGCCAGGTTGCCGGTGATGAGGTTGCGGGTGATGCGCGGCGCGCCCCCGGTGATCTCCAGTCCACCGCCGACATCGGCGTCATTCGCCTCGATCCGGTTCTCGGAGACCAGCGCGCTGCTGTTCAGGACCGCAAGGCCACCGCCGTAGCCGTAACCGTACCCCGACGCCGCGGCTGCGGAGTTACCCACGATGTCGTTCAGCGTGAGGACCGGTGTGCCTCCGCGTACCAGCACCCCTCCCCCGTACGGGGACAGTCCGCCGGTCAGGGTGAAGCCCTGGAGCCGCGTGGAGGCGTCACAGTCGAAAAGCGTCGCAACCGACGCGCGCCCGCCCCCCTCGACCCGGCTCAGGCCGGCCCCGGCCCCCAGCACGCTCACGCCGTTCTTGAGCATGAGATTCTCGGAGTAGATCCCTGGCGCGACCGACACCAGGTCCCCGGGGGCGGCCGCATCGATGGCGTCCTGGATGAGCCGGAAGTCGGCAGGGCCGTCGTCGTCCACCGTCAGGGTCCGGGCGAGGAGGAGGCTCGACCCCAGCACGAGCACGACACACGGTCCGGCCCCGCGGCGGACTCTCGTGCTCCGGCGGTGATCGCCAGCGACTGAATTTCTCATCGGACGATCGGGAAACAGGCGGCGGTGCATGCCGCCTCAGAACTTGTTCATCACGAGATAGAAAAGCGCCCTGCCCGGATCCGGCGGCGTGAAATCCCGGGAGGAGGTCCCGATGTCGCCGCCATCGGGCGCGAACGTCGTCGTGCTGGGACCGACGAACCTGGGGTTGTCGCTGCGGAAGACCACGTAGAGACCGTTTCCGCCTGACCAGTCGAGTGTCAGCACCCCCGAGCTCTCGCTGGCCGTGAGGCTTATGGGGACGGTGACGACGACCTCACCCAGCATGTTGAGGTAGGTGTGCGGCTCGCAGCAGTAGGGCAACGCCTGGGGCGGCTCCAGGAAACGCCTGGTGAACTGGACGAAGCCCGGCGGCAACAGGACGGCGCCCCAGAGGCCCAGGGGGTCGCAGCCGCCGAGGGCGTTCTTCACTCCGTGCATCGTGGTGTGATACATGGGGAATTCCGCGGTGCTGGTATGCTTCCACCG
>JACQNT010000006.1 GCA_016202915.1 Acidobacteriota bacterium | reverse complement strand
GTTAAGCCGGTGGTAAAAAGTAAAGATGGTTGCGTAAAGTTGAAAAGTTCCTAAATAGAGAGAGGGTACAGGAGGGGACTACGGCGCACACCTCGGAGGTGCGAGTGAAAGAGATCCCCAGGCTCGGGTCCAAGATCAGGGCCCTGCGCCGCCGCGAAGGCTTGAGTCAGGCGAAGATGGCCGAGCGGCTGGGAATCTCCGCGAGCTACCTCAACCTCATCGAGCACAACCAGCGCCCCTTGAGCGCCCAGGTCCTGATCCGGCTGGCCCAGGAGTTCCAGCTGGATCTGAAGGCCTTCGCGGGAGGAGAGGACGAGCGCCTCGTCGCCGACCTGCTCGAAGTCCTCGGCGATCCGATGTTCGACCGTCACGGGCTGGCGTCCGCGGACGTGCGGGACCTGGTCGCCCACTCGCCGCTCGGCGCCCGCGCCCTGCTGAGCCTCTACCACGCCTACCAGGGGGCGCGAAGCTCAGCCGAGGTCCTGTCGGAGCGCCTCTCGGAGGGGCAGGAACTCAAGGGGATCGAGATCTCCCGCCTCCCCTCCGAAGAGGTCAGCGACTTCATCCAGCAACACATGAACTACTTCCACGACCTCGAGGAGGGCGCGGAGAGGCTGTGGCGGGACGCTGCGCTGGAAGGAGAGGACCTCTTCCAGGCGCTGAGCCGGTACCTGGATCGGGCGCACGGCGTCCGGGTGCGCATCGAGAAGGTCGGGGCCATGCGGGGGGCGCTGCGGCGGTTCGATCGCCCGTTGCGGGAGCTCAGGCTGTCCGAGGTGCTCCGCCGCGGCAGCCGGAACTTCCAGCTGGCGCACCAGGTCGGCCTGTTGACGCAGTCCGCGGCGCTCGATCGGCTGGCGAGCGACCCGCACCTCGTGACGGACGCCTCACGGGCCCTCTGCCGGGTGGCGATGGCCAACTACTTCGCGGCGGCCGTGCTGATGCCCTATGAGCGCTTCCTCAGGGCGGCGAGGGAGGTGCGTCACGACATCGATCTCCTCGGGCATCGCTTCCGGACCAGCTTCGAGCAGGTCTGCCACCGGCTGACGACGCTGCGCCGGCCGCGCGCCGAGGGGGTCCCGTTCCACCTGGTGCGCGTCGACATCGCCGGCAACATCTCGAAGCGTTTCAGCGGATCCGGCATCCGGATCGCCCGCTTCAGCGGGGCCTGCCCGCTCTGGAACGTGCACGCCGCCTTCCTGACGCCCGGGATGATCCGCGTGCAGATCTCGCAGATGCCGGACGGGACGACCTACTTCGACATGGCGCGCACGCTGCGCAAGGAGAGCGCCGGGTACCACTCGCCACGCGCCGTCCACGCCATCGGCATCGGCTGCCCGATCCAGCACGCGCGCGAGCTGGTCTATTCCGATGGGATCGACCTGGACAACCTGGCGGCCGCCGTGCCCGTCGGCGTCACCTGCCGGCTGTGCGACAGGATGAACTGCGAGCAGCGGGCCTTCCCCGCAATCCAGAGCCCGCTGCGCGTGGACGAGAACGTCCGGGGCGTCTCGTTTTACGCCCCCGTGTCGGACCTGTAGCCGGCCCGGGCCGCCTACCCTTTGAGGGGCAGCTCCGGCTGCTCGCCGATCGGCTCGCCGGGCAGGGCGCGCAGCGTCCCGCCGTACAGGTAGTCGCGCGTGTTCGCCAGGATCAGGCGGGGATCCACCCGGCGGCGCGCCTCTCCCGATTCGATGGCGGCCCGGGCGACCGCCGCGGCCACCTCGGGGGCGCCCCGGAAGTCGAGGGCCTTGGGAATGATGTAGTCCGGCGACAGCTCGTAGTCCGGCACCAGGTCCGCCAGGGCGTGCGCCGCCGCGATCTTCATCGCGTCGTTGATGTTGCGGGCGGCGACGTCGAGCGCCCCCCGGAAGATCCCCGGGAAAGCGATGGCGTTGTTGATCTGGTTCTTGTAGTCCGAGCGGCCGGTCGCCACGACGGCGGCCCCCGCGGCCAGGGCGATCTCGGGGGCGATCTCCGGGGTGGGGTTGGCCAGGGCGAAGACGATCGGCCGCGGGCCCATGCCGCGCACCATCCCGGCGGACACTAAGTTAGGCCCCGACAGCCCGATGAAGATGTCCCGACCGCGCATCGCCGTTGCGAGGTCCCCCCGGACGCGGTCCAGGTTCGTGACCCGGGCGATCTCCTCCTTCTCAGCATTCATCCCCTCCCGCCCCGCGTGGAGAATGCCGCGCGTGTCGCAGAGGATGACGTCCCGGACGCCGGCCTGCATCAGAAGGCGGGTCACGGCGATGCCCGCCGCCCCGGCGCCGTTCAATGTCACACTGACCCGGCCGAGGTCGCGCCCCGTCAGGCGCAGGGCGTTCAGGATCCCGACCAGCACGACCACCGCCGTCCCGTGCTGGTCGTCGTGGAAGATCGGGATGCCGGTCTCGACCCTCAGGCGCCTCTCGATCTCGAAGCAGCGGGGGGCGGCGATGTCCTCCAGGTTGACGCCGCCGAGCGACGGCTCCAGCGCCTTGACGATGGAGATGATCTCCTCCGTGTCCTGGGTCCCCAGGCAGATCGGGATCGCCTCGACCCCACCGAAGGTCTTGAAGAGCACGCACTTCCCCTCCATCACAGGCAGGGCCGCCTCGGGGCCGATGTTCCCGAGGCCCAGGACCGCCGAGCCGTCGGTGACGACCGCGACCAGGTTTCCCTTGGTGGTGTAGTCCCAGACACTGAGGGGGGATTTCAGGATCTCCCGCACCGGGCAGGCGACCCCGGGGGAGGCGATGATGAGGAGCGTGTGCTCGTCCTTCACCGGGATCTTGCTGACAATCTCGATCACCCCGCGATAGCGCCGGTGCAGGTCGAGCGCCCTGTCCCCCAGGCTGCGGTCCGTCCTGGCGGCGGCGTGATCCGTCAGGACCGTCTCCCCCTCGTACACCAGCTGCCTGGTGCGCTCCGCGATCTGGGCGGGGTCGACGTCCTCGCGCCCCACGCCGAGGGCGACGGCGGCGTTGGCCACCGCCCCCGCGACCGCCGGCCCGACCCGTAGGTCAAGGACCCTGGGAACGATCCGCCCGGGGCCGATCTCCTTCTCCGGGACCAGCGAGGCGATCGCGTCGGCGGCGGCGATCAGCATCTCGTCGTAGACGCGCGTCGCCCGCGCGTCCATCACCCCTCTGAGGACCCCCGGGAACGCCAGCGCCACGTTGAGCCCGTGGCGGTAGTTGGCGCCGCCGGTCAGGACGACCGCGGCGCCGGCCGCCGCCGCCTCCGCCGCCGGGATCTCCGGCTCGGGGGTGGCGAGGGCCAAGACGATGGCCTTCGGCGCCATGGCGCGGATCATCGACGGGGCGACGGTGCGGGCCGCCGACAGGCCGACGAACAGGTCGGCCCCTCTGAGGGCGTCGCCGATCGAGCCGCGCCGCTTCCCGGCGTTCAGGGCGCGCGCCGCGGCCTCCTTGAAGCGGTTCATCCCCTCGGGCCGCCCCTCCCAGACGATGCCGTGCCGGTCGCACAGGGTGATCTCGGGGACGCCCGCCTTGCGCAGGAAGCGCGCCACGGTGATCCCGGCGCCGCCGGCCCCGGTGATGACGGCGCGCAGCGATCCGATCTCTTTGCCGGTGACCTTCAGGGCGTTCCGCAGGGCCGCGAGCACCGTGGCGCTGGACCCCTGCATGTCGTTGAAGAAGAACGGGACTGGCAGGTCCGCCTCGCTCATCCCCTCCAGGATCTCCAGGAGCTCGAAGGAGCGCGGCGAGGCGATGTCCTCGATCGCGATGGCGCCAAACGTTGATTGCAGGCACTGGATCATGCGGGCCAGGCCGGCGGGATCGCGCTCGGTCGTGCAGAGGGGGAAGGCGTCGATCCCCGCGAGCGTCTTGAACAGGATCGCCTTCCCTTCCATGACCGGCAGCGCCGCCTCCGGCCCCGCGTCCCCGAGCGCCAGGACCGAGGACCCGTCGGTCAGGATCGCCACAGTGTTGCCGCGTATGGTGTAGGTGAAGGACGACTCCGGGTCGTCGCGGATGGCCAGGCAGGGCTCCGCCACGCCCGGCGTGTAGACGAGGCTCAGGACGTACTCGTCCTTGATCGGGATCTTGCTCTGGATCGCCAGGAGCCCGCGGCGGCGGCGGAAGTGATCGAGGATCTCCGCCGGGTCGATCCGATCGTCGGGGGGCGTTCTCATGTCATCTCCCGCCGCGCCGGGCCGCCGGCGTTCCTTCCGCCCGCGCCAGGTGGAACACCAGGTTCTCGAGCTGGATTTTCAGATCGACCGCCTTGAGCGTCATCCCGGGCCGCGGCTTCAGGCGCGTCGGCGCAAAGTTCAGCACCGCCTTGATCCCCGCGCGGCCGACCAGGTCGAGGACCTTCTGGGCCGCCGGGGCCGGCACCGCCAGGACGGCGATGCCGACCTTCTCGCGCCGCGCCACCGCCGGCAGCTCGCGGACGTCGAGCACCGGCACGCCGCCGCGCGACCGGCCGCCGACCTTCGTCCTGTCGTTGTCGAACAGCGCGACGATCGAGAACCCGTCGCGGTTGAACCCCGCGTAGTCCGCCAGGGCCATCCCCAGGTTGCCCGCGCCGATGATCACCACCTTCCGGTTCTTGTGGAGGCCGAGAATGCGGATCAGGCGCTCCTTCAGGTCGGCCACCACGTAGCCGACGCCGCGCACCCCGAAATCGCCGAAGCAGGCGAGGTCCTTCCGGATCTGCGCCGAGTTGAGCTGGTACTGATCGGCCAGGCTCTGGGAGGAGACCGTGAGGACGCCGGCCTTCATGAGGTCTTCGAGGCAGCGCAGGTAGACCGAAAGCCTCATCGCCGTCAGATCGGAGATCCC
>JACQNT010000092.1 GCA_016202915.1 Acidobacteriota bacterium | reverse complement strand
GGGCAGCGGGTGTTCTTCGCGCCCGAGTTCGTGGAGGAGCAGATCCGGAAGGCGCCGTCGCAGTTCACGATCCACGCCCGCGACCCCGCCAATGACGTGGTCATCGGGGGGGACAACCTCGTCTTCGCGCCCGTGAGCGGCCCGCCGTTCGTCGCCGACCTCGACGGCGGGCGGCGCGACGGCACGCTCAAGGACCAAAACGAGTTGGTGCGCTTGTCGGAGGTGATCGAGGTGATGCACCACGGCTGCCCGGAGGTCGCCTGCAAGGACCTGCCGGTCGAGACCCGCCACCTCGACATCCTCTACCACCAGATCCGCCTGAGCGCCAAGGGGATGATCGGCGACGCCTGGAGCACGCTGAGGGCTCGCGACCACATCGACATGATGGCGATCCTGTTCGGCGGCCGGGAGAAGCTCCTCGACAGGCCGGTCCTCGTAGGCATCATCAATTCGAACAGCCCGCTGCGCTACGACTCGAACATGGCCGAGGGGCTGATCGAGTATGCCGTGGCCGGCCAGGTGAACATCATCACCCCCTTCATCATGGCCGGGGCGACCAGCCCGGTGACGCTGGCGGCGGCGGTGGCCCAGCAGAACGCCGAGGCGCTGGCGGCTGTGGCCCTGGCGCAGCTGGTGCGCCCCGGGTCGCCGGTGATGTACGGATCGTTCCTCACCGGCCTGGAGATGCGCACCGGCGCGCCGGCGTTCGGCCGCCCGGAGGCGGCGCTCGGGATCCTGAGCTCGGCGCAGATGGCCCGGCGCTACCGGCTGCCGTGCCGCGGCGGCGGCGTCCTGACCAACTCCAAGCTGCCGGACCACCAGGCCGGCCAGGAGAAGATGATGATGCTCTGGCCGCTTCTCCTCGGCGGGGTGCACTACGTCCTGCACGCCGCCGGCTGGCTGGACGGGGGGCTGACCGCCTCCTTCGAGGCGATGGTGCTCGACGCGGAGATGCTGGAGATGATGGTGCGCTTCTTCGCCGGCGTGCCGGTGGACGACGACAGCCTGGCCCTCGAGGTCATCGCCCACGTCCCGGCGGGCGGGCACTTCCTGGGAGAGGAGCACACCCGCAAGCACTTCAGGACGGAGTTCTATTTCCCGAACCTGGCCGACACGGAGGCGTACGAGACCTGGGCCAAGAAAGGATCCAGGGACGCGTACGCCCGGGCGAGCGAGCGCTGCAAGAAGCTCCTGGCGTCCTACCGGGAGCCGACGCTGGATCCGGCGATCGACGAGGCACTCAGGGAGTTCGTGGCGCGGCGCAAGCGCGAGATCGAGGCGACGCTCGTCTAGCGCGCGGCGCCGCGCCGGAGGAGGCTGATCCCGAGCAGGACCAGCAGACCGGCGCCGGGGCCGAAGAACAGCGGGTGCAGATCCCTGAGCGCCCCGCCCGCCCTGCCGTACAGAAAGACCTGCGAGCCGACACCGGCGACGGCTCCGACCAGGAGCGCCCAGAAGCCGGCGCGGCGGTCGATCCTCCTCCAGTAAAGCCCCAGCATCATCGGCGCGAAGACCGCCGCCGGCGCGACCAGGGTGGAGAAGACGACGGCGTTCACCACGCCGGGCGCCCAGTGGGCGATCGCCAGGGACCCCGCGGCGACGCCGATCATCGTCCAGCGCGACAGGGACAGGAGCGGGCGCTCCTCCAGATGCCCCCCGCATAGCGGCTCGTAGATGTCCTGGACGAAGAGCGACGCCGCGGCCGCCAGCCAGGCGGACGCCGTGGACATCGTCGTCGCCAGGATCGCCGTCAGGAAGAAACCCCTCAGGCCCGCCGGGAGGACGTCTTTGATGAGGACCGGCAGCGCCTCGTCCTGGTGCGGCAGCCCCGGGAGGAGCACCGAGGCGACCATCCCCATCCCTGCCACGCACGTCCCGAACACCAGGTAGTTGAACCCCGTATAGAGGTAGGCGAAGCGTGCCACCCGGGCGTCGGAGGAGGCGAAGACCCGCTGCATGTAGGTCTGGTCGGTCGAATACGAATAGACGCACAGCGCCATCCAGGCGAGCGGCTCCATCACTCCGAGCTGAGCGAGGCTGAAGTGAGAGGCCGGGAGGGAGGCGCGCAGGCCGTCGATCCAGCCGACCCTCTCGAGCGCCAGCGGCAGGCCGACCAGCACCCCCGACATCAGGATGGCGTACTGGAGAACGTCCGTCCAGACGACCGCCCAGAGGCCTCCCATGGCGGTGTAGGCGACGAACACTCCGGTGACCAGGCACTCGGCGAAGGTCCGGTCCAACCCGAACAGCGCGGAGAGGGCGATCGCCGACACCTGGATCTGGACGGCGGTGAACACGACCGCCTCGGTCATCTGGAGGACGGCGACCAGCCTGCGGGAGGAGATCCCGTAGCGCTCGCCGAGGTAGCCCGGGATCGTGGTGAGGGAGAGCTTCCTGAGGGTGACCGTCGCCGTCAGGCCGACTGCGATCCAGGCGGGGACGGCGACCAGGTTCCAGTAGGCGCCGGAGATCCCGATGGCGTACGCCAGCCCCGCCCCGCCGATCAGGCCCGACCCGGAGAACTCCGTCGCCGCCAGGCTGAGCGCCGCCGGCAGCCTCCCGAGCGAGCGGCCGCAGAGGTGGAAGTCTTCCGCCGTCCCGATGCGGCGCGAGGTGAAACGGCCGATGGCGAGGACGGCCGCGATGTAAGCCGCGAAAACCACGGCGTCCAGCACAATCCGCGCAGCCTATCACGCCCCCGGATTCGGGTGTAGACTCGCGCCCGTCCGGGGGCCCCTCGCCCGGAGCCGGGCGGTTACGGGCGTTCGCCCGCCGGGGCGCCGGCCGTCTTGACAGAGTCGCGGGGAAGGGTTAGCCTACCTACCGGTCGGTAGGTAAGGCCGCGCCCCTCCCGGGGAGGAACGGTGAAGAAGAGGGCGCGGCAGGACCGGGTGACCCGCCAGGCGCAGATCCTGGAAACGGCCGCCCGGATCTTCTGCGACAAGGGGTTCGAGGGGGCCTCCATGGGGGACATCTCCGCCGCGCTGGGGATCACCAAGGCGGGGATCTACCACCACATCCGGAGCAAGGAGGACCTGCTCTACGCGATCATGTCGTACGGCATGGACCTGTTCGAGCGCAAGGTGCTGCGGCGCGTCATGGGCATCTCCGATCCCCTTGAAAGGCTGCGGGCGACCCTCAAGGGGCACATCCTGGTCGTCACCCGCGACCGTCCCAAGGAGATCACCGTCATCCTGCACGAGAGCAGCGTGCTGAAGGGACGCTACCGGGAGAAGATCGACGCCCGCAAGCGGCGCTACGTCCGCTTCCTGGAGAGGACGTTCCGCGACCTGGTGCGCAGCGGCGTGGCCCGCCGCGTCGATCCGACCGTCGCGGCCTTCGCCATGCTCGGGATGGTCAACTGGATCTACCAGTGGTACCGGCCGGCCGGGCGCCTGAGCGGCGCCGAGCTGGCCGACGCCTTCGCCGACGTCTTCCTGAAGGGCATCCTGAAGTCGCCCGCGGCCGGATGAGCGGATGAGGACGGCGCGTCCTGCCGGCATCGTGGGATACGGGGCGTACGTCCCGCGCCCGCGCGTCCGGGCCTCGTCCATCGCCGCCGCCTGGGGGAGGGAGGCGGCCCACCTGCCGGTGCGCGAGAAGTCGGTCCCCGGCCTCGACGAGGACGCCGTCACCATGGCGATCGAGGCGGCCCGCGGCGCCGTGGCGCGCTCCGGCGTGGCGCCCGATCGGATCCGCGCCGTCTGGGTCGGGAGCGAGTCGAAGCCCTACGCCGTCAAGCCGAGCGGCACCATCGTGGCGGAGGCGATCGGGGCGACTCCCTGGGTGAGCGCCGCCGACCTGGAGTTCGCCTGCAAGGCCGGGTCCGAGGCGATGCAGGCGGCGCTGGCGTTCGTCGGCTCCGGGATGGCCGACTACGCCCTGGGGATCGGCATGGACGCGGCGCAGAGCAAGCCGGGGGACGCGCTGGAGCTCACCGCCGCCGCCGGCGGCGCGGCCTTCCTGTTCGGGCCGGCGGAGGAGGCGCTGGCCGTCGTCGAGGCGACCGCCTCCTACGTCACCGACACCCCCGATTTCTTCCGCCGCCAGCACCTGCACTACCCGGAGCATGGGCACCGCTTCACCGGCGAGCCGTCCTACTTCGCCCACTCGCGCGCCGCGTCGCGCGGCCTGCTGGAGGGGCTGGGCCGGCGGCCCGCCGACTACCGCTGGGCCGTCTTCCACCAGCCGAACCCCAAGTTCATGCGGCGCGTCGCCGCGGACCTCGGGTTCACGGAGGAGCAGATCGCCGCGGGGGCGGTCGTGGACCGGATCGGCAACACCTACTCCGGCGCCTCCCTCCTCGGCCTGGCGGCGGTCCTGGACACGGCGCGCGAAGGGGATCGCATCTTCTTCTGCTCCTACGGATCGGGCGCGGGGAGCGACTCCTTCTCGTTCGTCGCCACCCCCCGGCTGGCGGCGGCGCGCGCCGCGGCGCCGTCGGTGGACGACTACCTGGAGAACCGCCGGGCAATCGGCGATTACGGCGAATACCTGAGGCTGTCCCGGAAGATCCGGATGCTCTGAGGAACGGGGAGAGGGCCGCCCGAGGAGGGATCGCGTGAGGGACGTCGGCATCATCGGCATCGGCCAGACGGCGGTGGCGGAGCACTGGGACCGCTCGATCGAGGACCTGGCGGTGGAGGCGATCACCGAGGCGCGGCGGGACGCCGGGACCGACCGGGCGGACGCCCTGTTCGTGGGGAACATGCTCTCGGGAGAACTGGCCGGCCAGGAGAACCTCGCGACCGCCATCGCCGACGCCGCGGCGCTGCTGCCGATCGAGGCGCTGAAGATCGAGGCGGCCTGCGCCTCCGGCGGCGCGGCGCTGCGGGCCGCCTGGCTGGCGGTGGCCTCGGGGGCGCACGACTACGCCCTCGTGGTCGGGGTCGAGAAGATGACCGATCACCTGACCGACGGGGTCACCGCCGCCCTGGCCACGGCCGCCGACGCCGACTACGAGGCGGGGTTCGGCATCTCCTTCGTGGCGCTCACCGCCCTTTTGATGCGGCGCTACATGCACGACCACGCTGCGCGCCGCGAGGACTTCGCGGCGTTCTCCATCAACAGCCACCGCAACGCCGCTCTCAACCCGCGCGCCCTGTACCGCCAGCCGATCACCGTGGCCGACTTCATCGCTTCTCCGGTCGTCGCCGACCCGATCAACGTCCTGGACTCCGCCGGCATCTGCGACGGTGCCGCGGCGCTTCTCATCTGCCCGGCGGCCGAGGCGGGCCGCGCCCGCCGGACGCCCGTCCGGATCGCCGCCTCCGCCTGCGCCACCGATACCCTGGGGCTCGCCGAGCGCGCCGATCCCCTCGTCTGGCAGGCGGTCGCCGGATCGGCGCGGCTCGCCTATGACCGGGCGAAGGTGGGCCCGAAGGACATCGACCTGTTCGAGGTGCACGACGCCTTCAGCATCGTGTCGGTCCTGACCCTGGAGGCGTGCGGCTTCGCCGACCGGGGGAGCGCGCTCAGGCTGGCGGCGGAGGGGCGGATCGCCCTGGAGGGGGACATCCCGATCTGCACGCTGGGAGGACTGAAGGGGAGGGGGCATCCCGTCGGCGCCAGCGGCGTGTACCAGATCGTGGAAGTCGTGCAGCAGCTCCGGGGCGAGGCGGGGCCGGCGCAGGTGAAAGGGGCCCGGGTCGGCATGGCCCAGAGCGTCGGCGGGTCGGGATCGGTCTCCGTCACCCACATCCTGAGGGCCTGACGTGGAGCTGCCGCGCTACCACCGGATGCGCCGCGCGCTCTACCGGCTGGAGGGGACCTCCTGCCCGTCCTGCTCCCGGCGCTTCTTCCCGCCCCGCGCCGTCTGCCCTGCGTGCAGGAAAGGGGGCCTGGAGCCGTTCCCGTTCAGCGGCCGCGGCACGCTCTACTCCTACACGCGGATCACGCAGGCTCCGCGCGGCTTCGCGTCGGTCGCTCCGTACGCCGTCGGCATGGTGCGCCTGGAGGAGGGCCCCTTGGTGAGCGCCCCGCTCGCCGACACCGACGGCATCGATCTGAGCATCGGCATGCCGGTCGAGATGGTGACCCGCCGGATCCACGAGGCCTCGGAGAACGGCCCGATCGTCTACGGCTACAAGTTCCGCCCCCGGCTGCGGCCGCCGCGGCAGTGAGCGGGGCCGAGAGCGGAGCCGGCGCGCGGGCAGGGAGGCGGGCCGAGAGGGTCGTCAGCGCCGCCGAGGCGGTGGCGTCCCTGCGCGACGGCATGGTCGTCGGCCTCTCGGGCTTCTCCTATCAGAACCCGCCGATGGCCCTGGTGCGCGAGATCATCCGGCGCCGGGTCCGCGACCTGACCGTGGTCTCCGGGCCGACGTCGGGGATCGAGACCGACCTCCTGATCGGCGCCGGCTGCGTGCGGCGCGTGGTGACCGCCGGTGTCGCCTTCGAGCGCGTCCTGTCGATCGCGCCGGCCTTCCGGCGGGCGGCCGAGCGCGGCGAGATCGAGATCTGGGAGTGCGACGAGTGCCTCTGGCACCTGGCGCTGAAGGCGGGTGCCTGGGGGATGCCGTACGTCCTCTGGACGGGCGGGGTGGGGACCTCCATCCCGGAGCTGAACTCCGACATCGAGGAGGTGGAGATCAAGGGCCGGCGCTACCTCAGGGTGCCGCCGATCCGGCCGGACATCGTCTTCCTCCATGCCCCCGAGGCGGATGCCCACGGCAACGTGCGGCGCGCCCGCGAGGCGTACCTGGGGCGGACGTTCGCCGAGCGCGCGCTCGCACTGGCCTGCCGCGGCCCGGTCGTCGTCTCCGTCGAGCGTCTGGTGAGGAACGAAGAGGTCGTGGCCAGCCCGGAGAGGACGCTCATCCGGGGGGCGCTGGTCGTCGAGATCCCCTGGGGTGCGCACCCGGGCGGGACCGGCGGCCGCTACGTCCCGGATCTGCCGCACTACCGCGAATACGCCGAGGCGGGGGAGGCCCGGCGCCGGGGTGACGCGGGGCCGTACCAGCGCTACCTGGAGCGTCATGTCTACGGTTGCGAGGGGCACGAGGACTACGTGAGGACGATCACGGTGCAGCGGCTCGAGCGGCTGAGGATGCAGGCGGCATGAGCGGCGCGGGCGGCATCAGCGGGTCGGCCGGCAAGGGCGGCGCGCGCGACCTGGCGCACCTGCTGGCCTGCGTGGTGGCCCGGGAGCTCCGCGACGGCGAGATCCTCGCCTTCGGGCTGCACGCCGAGCTGATGCTCGCGGCGGCGCTGGTCGCCCAGCGGCTGCACGCCCCGGACCTGGTCATCCGGCACGGCCTCAGGGCCGAGCGCGGGGCGGAGATCGGCCCCGCCGCCTGGACCGACGACCCGGCCAGCCGGTCGCACGAGAGGATCGAATACCTGGAAGCCCACGACGCCGTCCTGGACGTGGCCAGCGCGCCCTCTCCCCTGCGCTTCTGCGACGTGTTCTTCGCCTCGGGGATGCAGATCGACCGCGAGGGGAGCGTCAACCTGATCGGCCTCAAGGGGAAGGACGGCCGGCTGACGACGCGCGGGCCGGGGTCGATCGGCACCTCCTCCATCGGGACGCTGGCGCGGCGGCTGATCCTGTTCTCCCCCGACCACACCCCGCGCCGGTTCGTCGAGAAGGTGGACTACGTCTCGGTGCCCGGATGGCGACGACGCGCGGCGGCCGGCCTGGCAGGAGGGCCGGTGCTCTGCGTGACGCCCCTGGCGGTGATGGATTTCGGCGATGCGGACGACGGCCGTCCCGCGGCGGAGCGGACGATGCGGCTGCGGTCGGTCCACGCGCACACCACGGTGGACGAGGTGCGGCGCCGCACCGGCTTCCCGCTTCTGCCCGCGGGAAGCGCCCCGGTGACGCTCCCCCCGACGCGGGCGGAGCGGGCGGCCCTGGAGGCGGTCGATCCGGAGGGCCGGCTCGCCGCAATCAATCTGAAGCCCGGCGAGCGATGAGCCGGATCGTGACGCTCGGGCAGGCCGCCGCGGAGGTTGCGGACGGCGCGTTCGTGACCTTCGGCGGGTTCCAGCTGAACCGGGCGCCGATGGCGCTCGTCTCGGAGATGATCCGCCAGAAGAGGCGCGGCCTGCGCGTCGTGACCCTGCCGAACCCCCTGCCCCTCGACCTCCTGGTGGGGGCGGGAGCGGTGGCCGAGGCGGAGTTCGGGTTCCTGGGGTTCCAGTACGACGGCGGGTTCGTCGTGGCCCCCGCGACGCGGCGCGCCATCGAAAGGGGAACGATCCGCTGGCGCGAGCGGGACGTCTACGAGATCGTCCAGGGACTCCGGGCCGCGGCGTTCGGCCTGCCGTTCCTTCCGGCGCCCGGGGGGGAGGAATCGGACTACCGGAAGGTGAACCGGACGCCGGCGGCCCGGGACCCCGGCGGGGGAGAGGAGACGCTGCTCGCCCGCGCCATCCGTCCCGACGTCGCGCTGCTGCACGCCCAGGAGGCCGACCGGGAAGGAAACCTGCTGGTCTCCGACCTGTTCGCTGAGGATCTCCTGGCGCGCGCCAGCGCCCGGGTCGTGGCGACGGCGGAGCGCCTGGTGGAGGCGATCGAAAGGCCCACGATCCCCGGGACGCTCGTCGAGAAGATCGCCGTCGTCCCCGGCGGCGCCTTCCCGACCTCCTGCCATCGTTTCTATCCCTTCTCCGCCGACCACGTCCGCGCGTACGTCAGGGCCGCGTCGGAGGACCGCGTCGCGGAGTACCTCGGCCGCTTCGTCACCGGGGTCGCCGGCCACGCGGAGTTCCTGCGCGCCTCCGGGGGGCCGGGCGCATGGGAATCGCCGGCCCGGCCGTCGGGCCCGGGGCCGGAGTCGGTCGCGGATCCGGCGGCCGCCGACCGGCTCGTCGTCGGGATGGCCCGGAGCATCGCCGACGGGGAGGTCGTGGCCACGGGTGTGGCCTCGGCCCTGCCGATGCTGGCGGTCGCCCTGGCGCGGGCGACGCGGGCGCCGCGGCTGACCTACATCAACTGCGTCGGGGCGGTGGACCCGGAGGTCGCCTCCGCCTCGGCGAGCTCCGTGGACGTCTCCCTGCTCGACCTCTGCCGGGCCCGCATCACTCTCCCGGAGATGTTCGACCTGGCGCGGCGCGGGCGGATCGACGTGATGTTCTTCGGGGCGTCGCAGGTGGACCGGGAGGGGCGGATGAACCTGACCTGCATCGGCGACTACGGACGGCCGAAGGTGAAGCTGCCGGGCCCCGCCGGGTCGTCCTCGATGCGTCCGTTCATCCCGAAGGTCGTCATCATCGTGCCGCGGCACACGCCCCGGTCGCTGGTGGAGCGGGTTGACTTCGCCACGGCGGTCGGCTCGCCACGCAACCGCGAGACGCTGGTTCTGACCGACCTCGCCCTCCTCCGGCTGGAGGCGGGGCGCCTGCGCCTCGTGTCGCGCCACGCCGGCGCGTCGCTGGCCGATCTGCGCTCCAGGACCGGGTTCGCGCTGGAGGGGGCGGAGGCGCCGGAAACGCCGGAGCCGACCGCGGAGGAGATCGGAGCGCTGCGCCGGCTGGATCCCGCCGGGATCCGTCACCGGATGATCTGAGGGAGGAGCGGGCGATGGGGAAGTCGATGCGGGCGGTGGTGCTGAGGGAGTTCGGAGGGCCGGAGAAGCTGCGCTTGGAGGACGTGGAGGCCCCGGACCCCGGCGCCCTGCGGGCGCGCGAGGTCCTGATCCGTGTGCACGCCGTGGGTGTCTGCTACCACGACCTCATCAACCGCAGCGGGAGGCTGCCGCGCACGAAGCTTCCCTCCATCATGGGGCACGAGATCGCCGGCGAGATCGCGGCGATCGGGTCCGGCGTGAGCCATTTCCGGCCCGGCGACCGGGTCGCCACGATCCAGAGGGTGCACTGCGGCCGCTGCGAACTGTGCCGGCGCGGCCGGACCACCCTGTGCAAGGAAGGGGTCTTCTTCGGGGAGGAGATCCCCGGGGGCTACGCCGATCTCGTCGTGTCGGAGGAGCAGGGGCTGGCGCGCGTGCCGAACGAGATCCCCTTCGAGCAGGCCTGCATCTGCGCCTGCACGATCGGCACGGCCCTGCACGTGGTGCGCGCCCGCGGCGGGGTGCAGCTCGACGAGAGCGTCCTCATCACCGGGGCCTCGGGCGGGGTCGGGCTGCACGCCATCCAGGTCTGCCGGCTGACCGGGGCCAGGGTCTACGCCGTCACCTCCTCGCCGCACAAGGCGCCGCGCCTCAAGGAGGCCGGCGCCGAGGAGGTCATTGTCGCCCCCGACCTGAAGTTCGCCGAGCAGGCGCGCCGGCTGACCGGTGGGCGGGGGGTGGACGTCGTCCTGGAGATCACCGGGGCGCTGACCTTCGACCAGGCGATGCGCAGCCTGGCGCCCGCCGGCCGCCTGATCGTCGTCGGTAACTTGGATGCCCGGCCGGTCTCGTTCATGCCCGGGCTGGTCATCCTGAAGGAGCTCGAGATCCGCGGCTCGTTCGCCACCACGACCTCCGAGCTGTCGGAATCGTTCCGGCTGGTCACGGAGAAGAGGATCAGGCCCGTCGTGTCGGAGGTGATGCCGCTCGGGGAGGTCGCCTCCGCCCACCGGTCCCTGTACGATCGAGGCGCCACGGGCCGGATCGTAGTGCGGGTCTAGTGCGGGCCCGGGCCGTGAGGCCGCTGCGGCGTTTGACAAATCCTCCGCGGCCTGCGCTATAATCCGCCGCCCATAAGCGGAAATCCGACTGTCACTTGCGCGCGATGGGGGGCGGGTGTCCCGTGACGGAGGCCAGGAGCGGCGGCGAGGGGAACCCCCCTGTGGCCGCGAAGGGCCGCGGGAGCCGCGAGCGGGGGGAGAAGCAAAAGCCCGCCACCGGCCGCGGCCTCATCTACCGCGACGCCGGCGTCGACATCGACGCCAAGATGCGGGCGCTCAACCGCCTGCGTCTCATCGCGCGCGGCACATTCAAGAAGGGGGTCCTGACCGACATCGGGTCGTTCGGCGGCCTGTTCGACCTGACGGCGGCCGGATCGTTCCGGCACCCGGTCCTGGTGAGCAGCACCGACGGCGTGG
>JACQNT010000091.1 GCA_016202915.1 Acidobacteriota bacterium | reverse complement strand
GACCGGCGGGAGTGGAGAGCGCCGTGCGGGAGAGGTACACGCTCGGCGCGCGCACCCCGGAGAAGTCCCTCTGCTGTCCCGTGTCCTACGACCCTGGGTATCTCGAGGCCATCCCCCCGGAAGTCCAGGAGCGCGACTACGGGTGCGGTGACCCGTCCCGCCACGTGCGGGAAGGAGACACCGTCCTCGATCTCGGGAGCGGCGCCGGGAAGATCTGCTTCATCGCGTCCCAGATCGCCGGCCCGAGGGGGCGCGTGATCGGCATCGACATGAACGAGGAGATGCTCGGTCTGGCACGCCGCGCGGCGCCCCGGGTCGCGGAGCGGATCGGGTACGCCAACGTGGTCTTCCACCGCGCGCGCATCCAGGACCTGCGCCTCGACCTCGACCGGGTGGACGCCTGGCTCCGTGAGCACCCGGTGCGCGACGCCGCGGACCTCTCGGCCCTGGAGGGCCTCGGGGAGCGCCTGCGCCGGGAGCAGCCGCTCGTCCCCGACGCCTCGGTGGATATCGTCGTGTCGAACTGCGTCCTGAACCTGGTCCGCGAGGAGGACAGGCCGCGCCTCATCGGCGAGCTGTTCCGCGTGCTCAGGCCGGGAGGCCGCGTCGCCATCTCGGACATCGTCAGCGACGAGGTCGTCCCTGCCGACCTCAAGGCCGATCCCGACCTGTGGAGCGGCTGCGTCTCGGGCGCCTTCCAGGAGGAGGCCCTGCCGCGCGAGCTGGAGCGGGCCGGCTTCTACGGCATCGCCATCGACACGTGGACCGAGGAGCCGTTCCGCACCGTGCGCGGCATCGAGTTCCGCTCCGTCACCATCACGGCGCGCAAAGGCAAGGAGGGCCCCTGCTACGAGGCCAACCAGGCGGTGATCTACCGCGGCCCCTGGAAGCACGTGGAGGACGACGACGGCCACGTCCTGCGCCGGGGGGTGCGGACGGCCGTCTGCGCCAAGACCTACCGCATCCTCACCGGGGAGCCGTACGCCGCGCAGATCGTCCCGATCCCGCCGCGGATCGAGATCCCCGAGACCGAGCGCCGGGGCTTCGACTGCGCGCGCACCGCGCCCCGCCACCCCCGCGAGACCAAGGGCGAGGCCTACGCCGTCACCAGCGAGGCCTCCGGCGCCTGCTGCGGCCCCGAGGGGTGCTGCTGACCGGGGCCATGCGCGTCCTGGTCATCAGCCCCGATCGCAACCACGGTCTGCGTCTGCCCGAGAAACCGATCTTCCCGCTGCTCGGCCCGCTTGTCGTCGCCGGGCTGTTCGACCGCGCCCGGCACGAGGTCCGGTTCTTCGACGAGACGGTCGAGGCGATCGACTTCGACCGGCCGGCCGACCTCGCCTGCCTGACCGCGATGACCGCCACCGCCCCGCGGGCCTACGAGATCGCCCGCGAGTTCCGCCGGCGCGGCGTCCGCACCATCATGGGCGGCATCCACGCCAGCTTCTGCCCCGAGGAGGCCGCGTCGCACTGCGACACGGTGGTCGTAGGCGAGGCTGAGCAGGTGTTCCCCCAGATCCTGGCGGACCTCGAGGCCGGGCGGCCGCGCCGCATCTACGGATCGCTCCAGACCCGCCCCGATCTGCAGGCGATGGCCTCGCCCCGCTACGACCTGGTGCGCCGCCGGGCGTATTTCCTCGGAAGCGTCTCCGAGACGCGCCGCGGCTGCCCCTACGACTGCGAGTTCTGCACCGTGAAGAACATGTTCGGGCGCAGGGTCCGCGACAGGGACATCGACGAGGCGATCGACGCGATCGAACGGATGGTCGCGGTCACGGGGAGGCACGTCTTCTTCGCCGACGACGACTTCACCGCGCAGTGGCGGCAGGCGACGGCCTTCTGCCGGCGGCTGATCGAGCGCTGCCTGCGGATCGACTGGATCTGCCAGAGCGACATCAAGGTGACGGACCATCCCGAGCTTCTCGAGCTGATGGCGCGCTCCGGTTGCGGCGGCATGTTCATCGGGTACGAGAGCCTGCAGCCGGAGGCGGGACTCAAGAAACTGGGCAGGGCGACCGACCTGCGGCGCTCGCTCCTCGAGCGCACCCGGATCCTGAAGCGCCACGGCCTGGCGATCCAGGGCGGTTTCGTATTCGGCTGGGACCACGACACGCCGGACGTCTTCGACCGCACGCTCGACTTCATCTTTGACGCGGGGCTCGACTTCATCCAGGCCTCCGCGCTCACGCCCTTCCCGGGGACCGAGCTGCGCGATCGGCTCCTGGCCGAGGGGCGGGTGACGCACCCGGCGACCTCCGACGTCACGGAGTGGGCCCGCTACAACTTCGTGCAGGTGGTCATCCGGCCGGCGCGCATGGGCCAGGAGGAACTCCAGGAGGGAGTCCTGCGCGTCTGGAGGACGTTCTACTCGGGCCGGAACGTCGCGGCGCGCCTGCTGCGCAACACGCCCCGGTGCTTCCGGGGCAAGCCGGCGCGCGACGCGCTGACGCAGGCCGCCATGAAGACGATGTTCGACATCAACTACCACCGCATGGTCCGCAACATCGACCGCTCGTACAAGTCGTTCTGCTAGCCGCCCTCTCCCGGCCCGGGAGGAGCGGCGGCGGGCGGCACGAACCCGGCCGGCCCCGAGGCGGACGGCGCGGGGGCGGCCTCCTCAGAGGAAGGCGCGACAACGGAGGGCGGGAAACGGTAAATGTAGATCGAGTAACCGACCCGGTCGGCGGGACGGAACCGTTCGAGCCAGTCGAGGTTCGGGTCGTCCCCGTACTGCACCCCGAGCTTCAGGTTCACGAGGTGGTTGACGCTGACGGCGTAGACCCCCGGAGGAGGGGTCGCGGCGCGCGCCATCGCGGGGGTCCAGGGGACGTAGCGCACGCCGTAGCGCGCGGCGTAATACTCGGGGCGGCCCTGTCCCCAGTAGGCCAGGATCACTTCCGGAAGATCCTTCTCCCGCTGGTACAGCGCCAGCCTCTTGAGGTCCTGCCCCCAGTCGAGGTTCGAGTCGTGGAGGAAGTAGGCCGCGTTCTCCGGGCCGCCGATCAGCTCGTTGAAGTAGGCGACGAAGTGGGGCGCGACGCGGAGGACCGAGGCGGCCAGCCACGCCGCCAGGAACCCTGCCGTGAGGCGGCGCCGGCGGCTCGCCGCGAAGACGGAGAAGGCCCGGCCGGCGAGGACCAGGAGCAGCGCGGTCACCGGGATCATGTAGCGCAGGCCGTAGTTGTCGGCCAGCGCGCAGGTGGCCAGGGTCAGGACGAACGCCGGCAGCAGGAAGAACAGAAACTCGGCGGCGGCGCGCTCGGCCTGGCGGAAGCAGGCGACCACGGCGACGCCGATGGCGGCGAGGGCCGGCAGCGGCGTCTTCAGGATGAAGGCGTACAGCGGATTCCACCAGACCCCGCCCACGAAGAACTGCCCGAAGGCGTAGGCGGGGTAGTTCCTGGGGTGGTTGACGTTCACCGCCTCGATCCCCTTGAAGT
>JACQNT010000082.1 GCA_016202915.1 Acidobacteriota bacterium | reverse complement strand
GCCACCGGGCGCCTTCGAGAAGAGCCAGGAAGGCTTCCTGTGGGTCACGCCGCCCGAGGACGGCGCCTCCCCGGAGGTCCACGAGCGGGTCCTGCGCGACCACCTGCGGCCCGCCATGGCCGCCACCATGGCCCACGAGGCCTACCCGGGGCACCACCTGCAGCTCTCGGCCGCCAACCGGATCGCGTCCAGGATCCGGCGCTGCTTCGCGACGCCGGTGTTCGTCGAGGGATGGGCGTTCTACTGCGAGCAGGTGATGGCGGAGGAGGGTTTCTACGAGGATCCGCGCAGCCGGGTCCTGCAGCTCAAGGACCAGCTCTGGCGGGCCTGCCGCGTCGTGATCGACGTGGGCCTGCAGACACGCGGCATGAGCCTCGACGACGCCGCCAGGATGCTGCACGAGGTGGCCCGCCTCGAGATGCCGGGCGCGCGCGGCGAGGCGCTGCGCTACTCCCGGAGCCCCACGCAGCCGATGTCGTACGCGGTCGGAAAGAGGGAGATCCTGAGGCTCCGCGAGGACTGCAGGCGGAAGCAGGGCGCCGCCTTCCGGCTGCAGCGGTTCCACGACGATCTCCTGAGGTTCGGATCGATCCCGATCGCCCTGATCCGCAGGCGCATGCTGGAGGAAGCTCCCGCGGCCTAGACCGCGGCGGCCCCTGCGGGGCCGCGGCCCGGCCGGACGGCTCTCTCCTGAGGAGGGTACGATGAGACATGTCGCGTCGTTCTGGCCCGCCCTGATCCTGGCCGTCCTCGCCGCAGCGATCGCCGCGCCTCCCGCCGTCGCCGCCGACGAGCCGCCGGCCGCCCCCGAGCTGGTGGAGAACGCCCTCGACGGCGTGCCGCCCGACGAGGCCCGGATGGAGTCTTACTCGCACGGCCGGTACGTGCTCCGCCTGGTCGATTTCCTGTGGGGCGTGGCGCTCCTGTCGGTAATCGTCTTCTCCGGCTTCAGCGGATACCTCCAGCGCGTCGTGGAGAAGGCCACCCTGAGGCCGAACCTGAAGGTGGCCCTCTACGTCGTCCTGTTCACCCTGATCTCGTTCGCGGGCACCTTCCCCCTGTCGGTGTACCGGGGCTACGTGCGCGAGAAGGCGTACGGATTCGCCAACCAGACCTTCCCGGCCTGGCTGGGGGACCAGGGGAAGGAGCTCGCGCTCGGAGTGGTCATTCAGGCGCTGTTCTTCACCGTCCTCTACCTGGCGATCCGACGCCTGGGGCGGCGCTGGTGGGTCGCCGGGGCGGCCCTGGCGATCGCCTTCCTGGTCCTGCTTCTGGCCGTGGGGCCGGTGTTCATCGCGCCGCTCTTCAACAAGTTCGAGCCGCTCAAGGACGCGGCCCTGCGCGGCGACATCCTGGCGATGGCCCACGCCCAGGGGATCCCGGCGGACGAGGTGTACCAGGTCGACGCCAGCCGGCAGTCCGAGCACAACAACGCCTACGTCGCCGGCCTGCTCGGCACGCAGAGGATCGTGCTGTACGACACCCTCCTGAGGAAATTCTCGCCGCGCGAGATCAAGGTCGTGATGGGCCACGAGATGGGACACCACGTGCTGAACCACATCTGGAAGTTCGTGGCGTTCCTGTCGATCGTCATCCTGGTCGGGTTCGTCCTGGTGGACCGCCTGTCGCGGCGGATCCTGGTGCGCCGGCCCGCGCTCGGCATCGCCGCGCTGTCGGAGCCCGCGTCCCTCCCCCTCCTCCTCCTGGTCCTGAGCGTCTACATGTTCGTGACCGGACCGGCCGCTGCGACCTTCAGCCGGACGATGGAGCACCGGGCCGATATCTTCGGGATCGAGGCGACCCGCGATCCCGTCGCGGCCGCCTCGGCGTTCATCAAGTTCGGCCGGCTGGACCTGGGCGAGTACCACGTGCACCCATGGATCGAGGCCCTTCTCTTCGATCACCCCAGCCTGGGCAGCCGCATCCGCTTCGCCCAGGACTACGCCCGCCGGCACGGCACGGCGGCTGCGGAAGCCGATCCGATGTGATCTTCAGCGCCCGCGCCCGGCGGCCGCCTTCTGAGGGTCGGGCGCCCCTTCGTAGTAGAGGCGCAGCGCCCCGACGTAGGCGTCGGCGACCCGCTGGCGGTAGGCCGGGTCCGCCAGGAGCCGGCTGTCGGAGGGGTTGTTCAGGTTGCCGACCTCGAGGAGCGTCTGCACCGGCACCTCGCTGCAGCGCAGGACGGCCGGCACCCAGGACCGGCCGCGCCGGATGATCCGCTCGCGCACCGGCAGGAAGGCGTGCACCGGGACGCCCCGCTCGCGGAACGAGGCGGTGAGGCGCCTGGCGAACTGGCGGGACAGTCCCTCCGACCGCTCCCTCTCCGCCCGCGTGAACGAGACGTAGCGTTTCTCCCGCACCTCGCGGTGCCGCGTGTAGATGGCGCCGGCGTAACCGTAGCGGCCGCGGCGGTACTCCTCGCCGGGAACGTAGACCATCGCCCCCCGGAGAGAGGGGTGGCGCGCGTCGGCATGCAGGCTGGTGAACACGATCTTCAGCGGGTCGTGCCCCTCGGTAACAAGTTTGCGGAAGTAGGCGTTGGTCAGGTACCAGCGCAGGTTGACGCTGGCGGCGCCCGACTGCAGCGTGAACGGCGGATCGGTGAGCAGGACCTCGGCCTGGCTCCTCCTGAGGCGCGTCGTCTCCTGGACGGCGAACCCCTCCTTCCGGTCCCGGATCGTGGACAGGACGCGGGCCCCGGTCTCCTTCTCCAGGCGCGCCTTGATGCGGCAGAGGATGTCGTACACGTAATCGTGCTCCCACACGCCGTTGTGCGACGCCCCGCGGTCCAGTCCGCCGTGGCCCGCGTCCAGGATGACGGCGACGCCGCGGAGGTTGCGGCTCCTGGCCAGGTTGGTGTAGCGGTCCACCTCGGCCTGGTGCTTCTCCCAGGCCTGGCGCCGCGGGTCGTCGCGGGGCAGGTACTCCGGCAGGAGGTCGGCCTGCGGGATCTTCACCTCGAAGCCGATCGGGATGTCGGTCACGTCCTGGATGCCGCTGCGCCGGGCGATCGCGAAGGCCAGGTCGTTCACCTCCTGCGCGTCCATCCTGCCGGTATAGCGCACCACGACGGCGGAGTAGAGGGCCTCCCCCTTCTTCAGGCGGTAGGCAGCGTACGGTCCCGCCGCGTCGGATCCGTAGGTCAGGTCCTCCGCGCCCTCCGCCATCGGAACCGAGGGAGGGGCGGGGGGGGAAGGCCCCTCGGGCGCCGGCTCGGTATCGGGCGAGGCCTCGATGAATTCGTCCGCGCTCTCTTCGGTCGCGGCGGCGTCCGATCGGACTTCCGGCCCGGTGCCGGAGATCGCCGCCTGCCCCCCCGCCAGGCGCGCGAAGGCGGGGAGGAGGAGCGCCCCGGGAATGACGATCTCCTGGCCGGGGCGCGGGATCAGATCGGGGAGGCCGTTGCGATCGGCGAGGATGCCGAAGTTCTCGCCCCGCCCCGTGTACCAGAGGGCGAGGTGCCACAGGGTCTCCTCGGCCGACGCCAGGCGGCCGCCCCCCACGCGGTGGATCCAGTCGCCGTCGCG
>JACQNT010000005.1 GCA_016202915.1 Acidobacteriota bacterium | reverse complement strand
GTCTCGACGATCGCCTCGATTGGACATTCCGGCAGGCAGGCCCCGCAATCGATGCATTCCTCGGGGTTGATGATCATGAACTCCTGGCCCTGGTATTCCCCCGGATGGATGCAGTCAACGGGACAGACGGCGACGCAAGTCGCGTAGCGCTCGCCCTGGCATTTTCCCGTGATGACGTAGGACACGGTGAGGACCTCCTCTATTGTTGAAACTGCGGACCCGGACTCCGATGGTATCACACAGAATCCCGGCCTTGTAAAGACCGATCCGCGGGTGGCGATCGGGATCGGCACACCCGCACTTCACGCCCGCCAAGGAACCCGCCCGGATGGCCCGCCGGCCGCCGGCTGCCTATATTGGCTGCCGTGAGCCGGCGCCAGCGATTGCACGATCGTAATGGGAGGGGTTGAAGTGCCCGCGGCACGCGCACGTCGAACCATCCTCGTCTTCCTTCTCATCCTCACCCTCGTCGTCGTCGCGCGCCTCGCGTCCCCGGCGGAAGGGGGGACCCTCCCCCCCGGTCCCGGCCTCCCGCCGCGCGGCGAAGAACCGCATGCGAAGGATCGGCCCGACCTGTTCGGCCGCGCCCGGGTCGCTCTCTTCGATCCCGAAGGGAAGGCGGCTCCGGCGCTGCGCGCCCTGGGGATTCGCTGGGAGGACTTCCCCGCCTTCGACGGGCTCGCCCTGTACCGGGGCGATCTGATCGTCATCGGCCCGGGAGGATTCGCCCGCGGTCGCGAGGCGCTGGGGCCAATCCTCGCGGCGCGCGCCCGCTCGGGCATGCGCCTCCTGCTTCTGGAACAGCCGTCCCTGCCGGCCACTCTGAGCGAAGGCCTGAGGCTGTGGCCGTCGTTCATCCGATCCGCCGACAGCACGGCACTGTTCGCGGCGCGCCATCCGGTGCTGCGCGGCGTCGTGCCGGCGGGCCACGCGGCCCCCGGCGCCGCCGATCCCCGGGTCCGCCCGCTGCTGCCGCCGGCCCGCGGGAACTTCCGGGTGATCGCCGGGATCCGCACGCGCAGCGGCCCGTCCTGGCAGGAAGGGGTGACTCTCCTCGAGGTCCCGATCGGCGACGGCCTCGTCCTGGCCGCCCAGGAATCACTGTGCTCCGATTTCGCCGGCGACCCTCGCGCCCGGATCGTGCTGGCCAATGCCCTGGCTTACCTGCTCGGGGACAGGCAGGGGCTGAAGCGGACCTTCGTGTACGGCGACTCTCTCGAGGACCTGCCAGCCTGCCTCGCCCCCCTGTCTCCGGCCGCAGCCAGGGCGCCCGCTGACCTCGCCGGAGTCGAGGCCCTGCTGGTGCCGGGCGACTGGCGCGCGCCGCGCCTGTCCGGGACGCCGGGGCTGCCGCCTCTCGCCGAGGTGGCGCGCTACCTGCGGGAGGGAGGGACCGTTCTTCTGTTCAACCCGGAGCCGATGTCACAGGACTACCTGCGCGCCGTCACCGGCTGCCCGGTCTATTTCGAGTCGTCCTCCCCCTTCCGCCCGCACCTCGAGCCGGACGCGGCGATCTTCGAGGGGATCAGCCTCGACGACCTGGACCCCCTGTGGCACGAGGGGCGTCCCGAGTTCCGGCTGCGGGCCGCCTCCCGGGCGGATGGCATGCGGCCGCTCGTCATCGCCCCCGGGGTCGCCCAGTACCGCGTCGGCCTCGGCACGCTCGTGGCGATGTCGTTGCCCGACGCATCCGACTGCGCCGCGCCGCGCACGTCGAGCCTCCTCGCGCGGCTGCTCACCAACCTCGGCGTCCCTCTCGACCAGCGCCCCGGCATCGATCCGGAGGCCGTTTCGCTCCTGGACGAATAGCTTCGCCCCCTGGCGGGTCCTTTCCCGTATAATCCGCGCCCTCACTCTGGTGATGCGTCCATGACGTTTGCTGGAAGGGCTTGCTGGTGGGTGACGGCCGCGACCGTCTTCGCAATGGCCGGCTTCCCGCCCGCCGCCAGGCAACGCTCCGAGGTGCGCGAGATCGTCCTGAAGCAGATTCAGCTGCCGCATCATTATTACCATCGCGAGATGTACCTGCCGCAGGCGACGACCGGTCCCGGCTCGGCCGCCTGGTCTCCCGACGGAAAGGAGATCGTCTACTCGATGCAGGGCTCGCTCTGGCGCCAGCGCCCCGGGACGAAAGTCGCGCAGCAGATCACCTCCGGCCCCGGCTACGATTACCAGCCGGACTGGTCGCCCGACGGGCGATTCATCGCCTACGCATCTTACAGGGACGACGCCGTGGAGCTCTGGCTGCTCGAGGCCGGCACCGGGAGCACGCGACCGATCACCGCGAACGGGGCGGTCAACGTCGAGCCGCGGTTCTCTCCCGACGGCCGGCGCATCGCCTTCGTCTCGACGGTGTTCAACAAGAGATTCCATATCCACACCCTGGCCCTGGGGGAAGACGGCGAGCCCGGCGCCATCGAGCGCCTGACGGAGGACCACGAAAGCGGCCTGCCGCGCTACTACTACCATCCGTTCGATCACTTCATCTCCCCGTCCTGGTCGCCCGACGGCGGGGAGGTCGTATTCATCTCCAACCGCGGCCGGATCTGGGGGACCGGCGGGTTCTTCAGAATGAAAGCGGCCCCCGGATCGGAGATGCGCGAGATCCGCTACGAGGAGACCACGTGGAAGGCCCGGCCCGACTGGTCGCCCGACGGCCGCCGGATCGCGTACAGCTCGTACCTGGGCGGTCAGTGGCATCAGCTCTGGCTGATGACGGACGAGGGAGGCGACGTCTTTCCACTCACCTACGGTGAATTCGACGCCACGTCGCCGCGCTGGTCGCGCGACGGCCGGAAAATCGCCTTCATCTCGAACGAGGATGGCAACACCTCCCTGTGGACCATCGAGGTGCCGGGCGGCCGGCGCGAACGCGTCGAGCCCCGGGAGAGGCGCTACCTGGGCGCGGTCGGCCGCCTGAAGATCACGGTCGTCGACGGCAGGACCGGGCGGACGGTCCCCGCGAGGGTGTCGGTGACCGGGCCGGACGGGCGGGCGTTCGCCGCGGACGACTCCTGGCGGCACGCCGACGAGGCGTTCGATCGATCCCGGAGCAGGTTCGAGTTCAGCTACTTTCACACGCCCGGCGCCTCGGAGGTCGTGGTACCGGCCGGCCCGGTGACCGTCGAGGTCCTGAGGGGACTCGAGCACCGGCCGGTGGCGCGGCAGGTGACGGCGCCCGCGGGCGGCGTCGTGCCCGTGCGCGTCACGCTCCAGCGGATCGCCGACCTGCCTTCCCAGGGCTGGTTCGGCGGCGACCTGCACGTCCACATGAACTACGGCGGCGCCTACCGGAACACGCCGAAGCACCTGGCGCTCCAGGGCCGGGCCGAGGACCTGGCCGTGATCGAAAACCTCGTGGTCAACAAAGAGCAGCGCGTCCCTGACATCGCCTACTTCCCCGGCGGGCCGGCCCCCCCTCTGGACGAGGGGACGCTGGTGGTCCACGGGCAGGAGTACCACACCAGCTTCTGGGGCCACGCGGGGATCCTCGGGCCGCGCGACCACTTCCTCATGCCGGCGTACGCCGCCTACGTCAACACGGCCGCCTCGAGCCCCTTCCCCAACAATCCCGCCATATTCGACCTGGCCCACGCGCAGGGGGCGCTGACCGGCTACGTCCATCCGTTCGACACGCCTCCCGATCCCGCAAAAATGGAGGAGGCGCTCACGCACGATCTGCCGGTCGCCGCCGCCCTCGGGAAGGTCGACTATTTCGAAGTGGTCGGGTTCAGCGACCACCTCGTCACGTCGGACGTCTGGTACCGT
>JACQNT010000080.1 GCA_016202915.1 Acidobacteriota bacterium | reverse complement strand
CCGCAGCACCCTGCGCCCGAAGCGCGCGCCGGCGTCCCAGGTCAGCGTGTAGGGGGGCGTCTCCAGGACGGACAGCAGGCGGTCGTCGACGTAGATCTCGACACGCGCGATGCGGGCGTCCGCGGCGGTCGCGGCCTGGACCGTGATCCGGGTCTCGCCCAGGATCAGCCCCGGCGGCGCCGGCTCGGCGAAGCGCACGCGCACCGGTCCGTCGTCCGCCGCGAGGACGCTTCCGACCGCGAGCGCGCAGATCAGTAAGACCGGGCGAGGTAGACCCATCGCTCCGACCGGCCTCCGCAGATCAGGCAGGCCCCAGGCTCCCGGTTCCCCTCGAGCGGGATGCAGCGGATGGTGGCCTTGGTCTCCTCCTTGATGCGCTGCTCGCATTCGGCCGAGCCGCACCAGTGCGCCCGGTAGAAGCCTCCGGTTGAGTCGAGCGCCTTGCTGAACTCCGCGTAGCTCCGGGCCTCACGGGTGTTCTCCCTCAGGAACGCCCGGCCCCTCTCCAGCATGTCCTTCTGGATCTCCTCCAGGATCTCGCCCGTGCGGGCCCGGAGCGCGCCGGCCGGCACCGCCGTCTTGCGCCGGTCGAGCCGGCGGACCGCCGTGAACTGCCCGGCCTGCAGGTCCCTGGGGCCGATCTCCAGGCGCAGGGGGACGCCCTTCAGCTCCCACTCGTTGAACTTCCATCCCGGCGAGACCTCGTCCCGCAGGTCGGCTTTCACCCGGAACGCCCCCTTCAGCTCCTCGGCCGCCAGCCGCGCCGCCTCGGAGATGCGCGCCTTCTCCTCGTCGCTCTTCCAGATCGGCACGATGACCACCTGCACCGGCGCCAGCAAAGGGGGCAGGTTGAGGCCGTTGTCGTCGCCGTGGGCCATCACCAGGGCGCCGATCAGGCGCGTCGAGACGCCCCAGGAGGTCTGCCACACGTGGTCCCACGCGCCGCTCTTCGTCTGGAACTTGACCTCGAAGGCCCGGGAGAAATTCTGGCCGAGGTTGTGGGAGGTCCCCGCCTGCAGCGCCTTGCCGTCCTGCATCAGCGCCTCGATGCAGTAGGTGCGCAGCGCCCCGGCGAACCGTTCGCTGTCGGTCTTCAGGCCCGCGTAGACCGGGATCGCCATCCTCTCCTCCGCGAAGCGGCGGTAGATCTCCAGGATCCGGAGCACCTCCTCCTCGGCCTCCGCCTCCGTGGCGTGGGCCGTGTGCCCCTCCTGCCAGAGGAACTCGGTCGTGCGCAGGAACAGGCGGGTGCGCATCTCCCAGCGCACGACGTTCGCCCACTGGTTGATCAGGACGGGCAGGTCGCGGTAGGAGCGGATCCACTTGGCATACATGGCGTAGATGATCGTCTCGGACGTGGGCCGGATGACCAGTGGCTCCTCGAGCTTTTTGCCCCCGCCGTGGGTCACAACGGCGCACTCCGGCGCGAATCCCTCGACGTGCTGCGCCTCGCGGCGCAGGTACGATTCCGGGATGAACAGCGGGAAGTAGGCGTTCTCGTGCCCGGTCTCCTTGAAGCGCGCGTCGAGGTCCTTCTGCACCGCCTCCCACAGGGCGTACCCCAGGGGGCGGATCACCATGCAGCCCTTCACCGGCGAGTAGTCCGCCATCCGGGACTGGGTGACCACGTCGGTGTACCAGCGCGAGTAGTCCTCGCTTCGAGGTGTGATGGCCTTCGCCATGGAGTCTCCTGAGAAGGGCTGTGACCGGGGATCAGTCCGGGCGCCGGGCCTCGCCCGTCATCGGCACGAAGCGGACCGGCAGGAGCGTCTCCCGCGTCGTCCCCTCCGCCGTGCGGGTCAGCCGCACGAGCTGCTGGAGGTCGGAGTCGCGCGGCCCGATCGGGATGACCAGCCGGCCCCCCGGCTTGAGCTGCTCGATGAGCGGTGCCGGGACGTCCTGCGGGGCGGCCGTCACGATGATGGCGTCGTAGGGCGCGTGCTCGGGCCAGCCGCGGAAGCCGTCGCCGGCCTTCACCGTCACGTTGCCGTACCCCAGGTCCGCGAGGCGGTCCCGGGCGCTCTGCGCCAGATCGGGACGGATCTCGATCGTGAACACCTCCGACACCAGCCCGGCGAGGACGGCCGCCTGATAGCCCGATCCCGTGCCCACCTCGAGCACCCGGTCGCGGGGCGCGGGCCGGATCGCCTCGGTCATGAAGGCGACGATGTACGGCTGGGAGATCGTCTGGCCTTCGCCGATCGGCAGCGGTGAGTCGTCGT
>JACQNT010000079.1 GCA_016202915.1 Acidobacteriota bacterium | reverse complement strand
CGTGTTACTCACCCGTTCGCCACTGTACCGGGGGTCTTGCGACCCCTTTCTCGTGCGACTTGCATGTGTTAGGCACGCCGCCAGCGTTCGCTCTGAGCCAGGATCAAACTCTCCATTTAGAAGTCGTAGCCCCGAAGGGCTGCACTTCGTGAACTGGTTTGTTTGACCGGAACTGGTCTTGCTGAAGACTCAGACGGAACGTTCGCGCTATTCAGTTTTCAAAGAGCGTGTCGCGAAAGCGGTATTGTAGGCAACCCGCGGGGTGCTGTCAAGCCCCCGGTCGGCCCGGGATCGCGGGGGCTGATCCCCCGGAGCGGCGATCCCGCGGCCGCGTGACCCCTTGATCGAGGCGCGCACCTATTATATGATGCGTCTCCGGGTTGGGCTCAGTGGGCTGGCGGTTCGCCCACTTTTTTATTTTGGGAGCGGGCCGCGGCAGGCCGCCGCACAGGCCCCCCGCGGAACGACCGATGGCGGATCCGGTTCTGGAGAGGGTTCGCGAGATGGCCTTGCGGATCCTGGAGTTCGGCGCGATGGAGCTGGTTCACCTGGAGATGAAGCGAGAACCACGGGGGTGGCTCCTGCGCCTCTTCATCGACAAGGACGGCGGGGTCACTCTGGACGACTGCGCCAGGGTCAGCCGGCAGCTGTCGGCCCAGCTGGACGTGGACGATCCCATCCAGGAGCGGTACACGCTGGAGGTCTCCTCTCCCGGGCTCGACCGGCCCCTGTGGAGCGACCGCGACTACGAGAGGTTCAGAGGACGCCGGATCCGCCTCTCCACCCACGGCCCGGTCGGCGGGCGACGTCATTTCCTGGGCCGCCTCGTCGGCCTGCTCGAGGGCGAGGTGCGCTTGATCCTCGATGGCGGGGGCGAGGTCGCCGTCCCGCGGGATCAGGTGGCCAGGGCGAGGCTCGAGGTGGAGATCTAGGAGCCGGACAATCCGCCGGCGCGAAGGAACGTCACTCATGAGCAACGAGATCTTTCAGGCGATCGAGCAGGTCGGCCGCGAAAAGGGCATCGAGATCGACATCATCATCCAGGCCGTCGAGGACGCCTACGCCGCCGCCGCCAAGAAATACTTCCGCACCAAGGAGGACCTCGGGGCGCGCTTCGACCGCAACAGCGGCTCTCTCGCCGTCTTCGCCCGCAAGAAGATCGTGGAGGACGTCACCAACCCGGACCTCGAGATCAGCCCCGACGAGGCGCAGGATCTCGCCCTGCCCGCCAACGAGGAAGGCATCATCGAGATCATGAAGCCGCGCGAGGAGCTGGCCGGCCTGGGACGGATCGCGGCCCAGGCGGCGAAGCAGATCATCTTCCAGAAGGTGCGCGAGGCGGAGCGGGACAACATCTACAAGGAGTATGCCGGCCGCGCGGGCGATCTCATCAACGGAGTGGTCAAGCGCTTCGAGCGCGGCAACATCATCGTCGACCTCGGCCGGACGGAGGCCCTGCTCCCCAAGAAGGAGCAGTCCAAGGCGGAGCGCTACAGCCAGGGGGACCGCATCCGCGCCGTCGTCGTCGACGTGGACCGCAACGCCAAGGGCCCCCAGGTGATCATCTCCCGCACCGACGAGCGCCTCCTGATGAAGCTGTTCGAGATGGAGGTGCCGGAGATTTACGACGGGACGGTGGTCATCGAACGGGCGGTGCACGACCCGGGCGACCGGGCCAAGGTGGCCGTGCGCTCGAAAGATCGTGACGTGGATCCGGTGGGCGCCTGCGTCGGCATGAAGGGGTCGCGCGTCCAGTCGATCATCCGCGAGCTGCGCGGGGAGAAGATCGACATCGTGCTGTACTCCGAGGACACCTGCACGTTCGTCACCAACGCCCTCAATCCGGCCAAGATCAACCGCGTCCAGCTGACCGACCCGGAGAACAAGAGCCTGGAGGTCGTGGTCGACGATGAACAGCTCTCCCTCGCCATCGGGAAGAAGGGCCAGAACGTGCGCCTGGCCTCCCGGCTCGCCGGCTGGAAGATCGACATCAAGAGCGAGCAGGAGAAGAAGAGAGAGGTCGAGGCCGAGATGGAGCGCATGGCCCGGGACCGGCGCGAGATGGAAAACCTCCAGGGCGTCGGCGAGAAGACCATCCAGCGCCTGCTGGAGGGCGGCGTGATAAGCCTGGACGCCATCGTCGCGGCCGGCGCGGAGGCGCTCACCGAGATCCCCGGCATCGGCCCCAAGACGGCGGAGAAGATCCTCGCCGCGGCCCAGAGCGGGCTGGAGACCCGGGCCCAGGAGGAGGCGGCGCAGGCGCAGCAGGAGCAGGAGGCCGCCCAGGAAGCGGCCCGGCTCGCAGAGGAGGAGGCCGGCCAAGCCGAGGAGGAGGCCCGCCTGGCCGAGGAGGCGGCGCAACAGGCGGCGGAGGAAGCCCCGCAGACGGAAGATGCCGGAGCGGCCGCCGACGCTGCGGAGGCCGAGGAGGGGGGAGACATCCCACTCTCCGCGCCGGTGACCGTCGATCAGGAGGACGACCCCGAGGGGCGGCGGGAGGAAGGCTAGATGGGAAAGATCCGTGTCGGCCAGCTCGCCAAGGAGCTGAACCTCAAGGTCTCCGAGGCGATCACCCGGCTCAAGAAGCTGGGCGCCGACGTGAAGACGAACCTGAGCACCGTGGATGACGAGATGGCCGCCCGGCTGCGCACGGGCCCCCTGCCCTCCCAGGCGAACACCTCGCAGGCGAGCGGCTCAACGGCGAGGGCGGCCGCGGCCCGGACCGGCGCCCCCGCGAAGACCGCCAGGACCGCGCCGCGGACGGCCGCCCCCGTCGAAGCGCGGACACCGGCATCCCGGACTGCCGCCTCCCGGACGGCCCCGCGGGCCGGCCAGGCCGAGAAGGCCCCCCCGGCGGCAGCGCAGTCGAAGACCACCTCCGGCGTTCCGTCCGCCACCCTGAAGACGCAGCCCCCCGGCTCTCCGCCGCCCGCGGCCGGCGCGCCGCGCGCGGGGACGACTCAGCCGGTGCCGCGGACCGCCGCGGCGCCGGCCGGCACGAGAAAGCCCGCCGCCTTCTCCCAGCGCCCCTCCCCGGCCCCGGCGACGCCCGTCCGGCCGCCGACGGTCCCTGCGGCCCGCGGCGTTCCTCTCAGGGGGACGCCGCCGGCCGGCATGGCGCAGCGGCCCGCCCCGGGAGTCCCCCCAGGCACCATCCTGCGGCGGGCGCCGGTGAGCACGCCGACGACCCCCGGCCAGAAGCCGGTCGCGCAGTCATCGCGGCCGCTGCCCGGGTCGCCGGTTACCGCACGACCGCAGGGACCGGCCGGCGCCTCGACGGCGCAGAGGACGGTCACGACGGCCCGGCCGGGCGTCGCCAGGCCCCCGCTGCGACAGGTCGTCCCCGGCCCGGGGCTCAGGCGCCCCCCGGCGCCGCAGGAAAGGCCGGCCCCGCCGCGCAAGGCGGAGCCGGCGGCGCCCGCGGTCGTCCGCCCCGCCGTCCCCCCTCCCCCTCCGGTCCCCGAAGTCCTCAAGGAGATCACCATCACGGAGGGCGTGACGGTCAAGGAGCTGTCCGAGAAGACGGAGCGCAAGGCCAAGGACATCATCACCAAGCTGCTGGGGAAGGGGATCCTGGCCACGATCAACCAGCCCCTGGATAGCGCGGTCGCCCAGGAGGTCTGCCGCGAGCTCGGGTTCGAGGCCAGGGTCATCACCTTCGAGGAGGAGGTGGCCCGGGAGGAGGCCGCGGAGGCGGCCCCCGGCGACCTGCGGCCCCGCGATCCCGTGGTGACCATCATGGGTCACGTGGACCACGGAAAGACCTCGCTTCTCGACGGCATCCGCGAGTCCAACATCGCGGCCGGCGAGGCCGGCGGGATCACGCAGCACATCGGCGCCTACCACATCCGCCGGAAGGAGCGCGGCGTCACTTTCATCGACACCCCGGGCCACGAGGCCTTCACGATGATGCGGGCGCGCGGGGCGCGCGTCACCGACATCGTCGTGCTGGTGGTGGCCGCGGACGACGGGGTGATGCCGCAGACGGTGGAGGCGAACCACCATGCCAGGGCGGCCGGCGTGCCGCTGGTGATCGCCATCAACAAGATCGACAAGCCGGGCGCCAACCTCGACCGGGTCAAGAAGCAGCTCTCCGACCAGGGGCTCCTGGTGGAGGACTGGGGCGGTGACGTCGTCTCGGTGCCGATCTCCGCGAAGCAGAAGACCGGGCTCAGCGAGCTGCTGGAGATGATCCTCCTGGTGGCCGATATCGCCGACCTGAAGGCCGATCCGACGACCTCCGCCTCCGGCACCGTCCTCGACGCCCGCCTCGACAGGTCGCGCGGCCCGGTGGCGACCATCCTGGTGCAGCGCGGCACGCTGCGGGTCGGGGACCCGTTCATCGCCGGGGCCGTGCACGGCAAGGTGCGCGCCATGTTCGACGATCTCGCCCGCCGCGTGCGCGAGGCGGGCCCGTCCGTCCCCGTGGAGGTGCTCGGCCTCGAGGGCGTCCCCCGCGCCGGCGATCCGTTCCAGGTCCTGGAGGAGGAGTGGAAGGTGCGCCAGATCGGGGCGTTCCGGCAGCAGAAGCTGCGCCGGGAGGCGATGGCCAAGTCGTCCCGCCTCACCCTCGATCACCTCTACGAGCAGATCAAGGAGGGAGCCGTCAAGGAGCTGCCGGTCGTCGTCAAGGCGGACGTCCAGGGTTCGGTCGAGGCCCTCTCCAAGAGCCTCTCGGATCTGCCCTCCGACAAGGTCAAGATCAAGGTCGTGCATGCGGGCTCCGGCGCCATCACCGAGACGGACGTGCACCTGGCCTCCGCCAGCAACGCCATCATCGTCGGGTACAACGTCCGTCCGGAGCGCAGCGCGCAGGACCTGGCCGAGAAGGAGAAGGTGGACATCCGCCTGCACTCGGTCATCTACGACATCACCAACGAGATCAAGAAGGCCATGATGGGCCTCCTCGATCCCGAGTCCAAGGAGGTGTACGTCGGGCGCGCCGAGGTGCGGCAGATCTTCAAGGTCCCGAAGGTCGGCTCGGTCGCGGGGTGCCTGGTGGCGGACGGCCGGATCGCCCGGAGCGCCGAGGTCCGCCTGCTCCGGGACAACGCCGTGGTCCACACGGGCAAGATCGCCTCCCTCAGACGCTTCAAGGATGACGCCAGCGAGGTCAAGGCCGGCTACGAATGCGGCATCGGCCTCGCCGGCTACAACGACCTCAAGATCGGAGACGTGATCGAGGCCTTCCGGGTGGAGAAGGTCGCCGTGAAGAACCTCTGATCCGTGGACCGGACCCCCAGCGTGAATGTGGGACTCTGCATCGTGCAGATCCACCTGCCCGGGGTCGCCTCCCTCAAGGAGAAGCGGCAGGTGCTGCGCGGCCTCAAGGACCGCCTGAGGGAGCAGTACAACGTCTCGGTGGCGGAGATCGACCACCAGGATCTGTGGCAGCGCGCCACCCTGGGCATCGTCGGCATCGCCTCGGCCAGGCTGCCGCTCGAGCAGACCTTCTCCTCCATCCAGGGGGAGGTCGAGCGCCGCGTGCCGGGGGAGGTGCTCAGCTACGACGTGGAGTACCTCTCGTGAGGGCGGCGCGATGAGCATCCGGACGGACAGGGTCTCGGACCTGATGAAGGACGAGATCTCCCGCCTGATCCTGCGCGAGCTGCGCGACCCCCGGATCGGGTTCGTGACCGTCACCGGCACTTCCGTCAGCCCGGACCTCAGGCTGGTCCGGGTCTTCGTCAGCGTCCTCGGGGACGACGCGGCCCGGCAGGCCTCGCTCAAGGCCCTCAACAACGCCGCGGCGTTGTTGAGGGCCTTGAGCGAGGCCTGCCGGGCCGCGTCGTCCCCGAGGACGCTGACGAAGACCCGG
>JACQNT010000081.1 GCA_016202915.1 Acidobacteriota bacterium | reverse complement strand
GTCCAGGGTAAGAATGGCGGCGCGAAGAACACGGAGGAGGCGCGATGAAGGCAAACGGAGGGTCGGTCCTGGTGATGAACTGGCGGCCGCTCAGCCAGCCCGGGCCGTAGTGGCAAGGACCGGCCGCGCCGTGCCGGCCATCGCCGCCCTGATGGCCGCCGGCGCCCTGTCCGGCGCCCGGGCGATCGCCCACGGCGACGTCCACCCGAAGGACGACCCGGCGCCGCTGCGCCTGTCGCTCCTCGGCACCGGCAACCCGCGGCCCTCCATCGACCGCTTCGGTCCGAGCATCCTCGTCGAGGCGCGGGGCCGGCGGATCCTGGTGGACGCCGGCCGTGGCGCCACCGTGCGCCTGTTCCAGGTCGGTGGCCGCGAGGCGCTCGCCGGCATCGACATCGTCCTGCTGACCCACCTGCACTCGGACCACGTCGTGGGGCTCCCCGACCTCTGGCTCACCGGTTGGATCTTCGGCCGCGCGGCGCCGCTCCAGGTGTACGGGCCCCCGGGGACGGCCGCCATGATGGACCACCTCGAGCGCGCCTTCGAATTCGACATCAAGACCCGCCGCGACCTCGACGAGCGTTTCCCCGCCGCCGGCGTCGCCGTGCGGGCCACGGATGCCGGGCCGGGGGTGGTCGTGGATCAGGACGGCGTCAGGATCACCGCCTTCGCGGTCGATCATGGGCCGGTGACGCCGGCCTATGGCTACCGCATCGACTGCGGTGGCCGGTCGGTGGTGTTCTCCGGCGACACCCGGGCCTCCGAGACGCTGATCGAGCAGGCCCGCGGCACCGACGTTCTGGTGCACGAAGTGATCAGCCCGGAAGCGGAGCGGCGGCTCGCGCAGGTCCAGGATCCCGCCGCCATCGAACGGATCATCGCCCACCACACGACCGCTGCCGAGGCGGGCCGCCTCTTCGCGCGCGTCCGGCCCCGCCTCGCCGTGTACTCGCACATCGTGCCGTCGCCCGCGACCGCCCGCGATCTGATCGCGCCGACGCGCCAGGCGTACGGGGGCCGGCTGGAGGTCGGGCACGACCTCATGACGATCGCCATCGGCGACCGGATCGAGGTCGGGACCCACAGGATTACCGGCGATCGGTAGCGAGCGGCTTGAGGATATCGGCCAGAATGTCCGGCCTCGCCGGATCGCGCTGCAGCGTCGGGTATCTCTCGCCCCCTTTGTAGTCGACCTGGAAGGATGTGAAGTAGTCTTCGTTCTCCACCAGGAGAGTCAGCGTCTCGCCGCCGTTGGCCCCCGCGCGGAGCGCGGCGCGCAGAACCTTCGGCGTGTAACGCCGCCCGTTCACCGCCACGAGCTTCATGCCCGGGCCGATCCCGGCCAGGTCCGCCGGCAGGCCGGGGACGACGTCCGCGAGCAGACCGCCGTCCTTGATCAGGACCCCCAGCGAAGCGGTCGCGTCGGTCGATTTGTTCTCCTCCTCGCGGGATTTGAGCAGGGGCGGGATCTTGTCCGCCTGGGTGAGGCGCCACCCCGCCTTCTCGAATCCGCCGAGCGGCGCCCCGGGCCCCGTCCGATTCACCCGCTCGTTGAAGAAGGCGCGCCAGTCGTAGGGAGCGATCCGGTCGAGCGCCTCCGACAGATCATCGAAGGTGTAGGGCTTGACCGCCGGCGGTCCGCTCGGGCCACCGAAGAAAAGGCGGCAGAAATCGTCGAGCGACTTCTTCCCGCCGGTGCGCTGGCGGATGAGAACGTCCGCCTCCAGCCAGATCAGCTCACCCTCATCGTAGAAATCGGTCCCGCGGCGCAGGCTCCTCCAGTTCTCCGGAGCGTAGTAGAGGAGCTGCGCGGCGACTGCGGTGTCGGTGAGCGGCCGCCACAGCCGTCCCGGCTGCCGGTCGAGGCGCGCCGCCAGGATGGCCAGGTCGTCCCGGTAGTCTTCAATCGAGCGCAGTCCGCTCCGGGCGGCCAGCACCCCGCCCAGGTAGCTGGTCAAACCCTCGTAGGTCCAGAGGAGGTCCGTCTTCATCGGCTCCTGGTAGTCGGGCGTTGCGATCGCCGCCGGCCGGCGGTACTTGCCGTTCCACGAATGGACGAACTCGTGCGGCAGCAGGCCGGCGTGGTTCCGGCGCATCTCCTCGTCGAGGATCGTCCTCTCCGGCACCCGGTTGTCGCTCGACTGGTGGTGCTCCAATCCGAAGTGGGCCACGTGATCGCTCAGGGCCAGGAGGAACCGGTAACTCTCGTAGTGGTGCCCTCCGAAGAGCGCCAGCCCCTCCCTGACGAGCTGCCTGTGCTGCTCGATGTGATCGTCGCTCATCCCCAGGGCGGCGGCGGAGTCGGCGGCGATCACAAGGAAATGCGCGGGCGATCCTCCGGGCGACAGGTCGATGATCCTGAGGAACTCGCCCGCCAGGAGAGGCGAGTCGACGAGCGTTTCCAGCGAGACCGTCCTGAATTCCGCCACGTCCCCCGCCTCCCGGCGCGGCCGGAGGGCGGTGCCGTACCTCCAGCCGGAAGGAAGCTGGATGCTGGCGTCGTACGTC
>JACQNT010000015.1 GCA_016202915.1 Acidobacteriota bacterium | reverse complement strand
GCTCGCGGCGGTCGCCCTGGAGAAGGCCCGGTCCCTGGGGGCCTCCTACGCCGACATCAGGATCAACAGGTACAGGACGCAGAACGTCCTCCTGCGATCGACCCCCGACTGGACGACGGGGGCGATCAACAACGCTCCTTCGGTGACCGACGAGGAGAGCTTCGGGTTCGGCATCCGCGTCCTCCACGGCGGCGCCTGGGGCTTCTCCGCCAGCCCCACGGTAGATAAGGAGACGATCGCCCGCATGGCGGCGGAGGCGGTCGGCATCGCCAGGGCGCACGCGCCGCTGCGGCGCGAGCCGGTGCGGCTGGCGAAGGTCGCGCCGGCGAAGGACGCCTACAACACGCCGATCGAAAAGGACCCGTTCTCCGTCGGCGTCGCCGAGAAGATCGCCCTCCTCCAACAAGTAAGTGACGAGGTCCGCAAGGTCCCGGGCGTCTTCTCGGTCACGGGGTTCCTGGAGCAGCGGCTGGAGGAGCGCTTCTTCGCCTCGACCGACGGCAGCGTCATCCGGCAGCGCATCTACCAGATCGCCCCCGAGTACACGGCGACGGCGCGCAACCTCAAGACGCGCAAGGCGAAGACGCGCGGCTACAGGCCCAACGCCGTCTGCGGGGGGTACGAGTTCGTCGAGCGGGCCGGTCTCCTGGAGAACGCCCGCCGGGTCGGGGAGGAGGTCGTGAATCACCTGAAGTCGCCGTCGGTATCCCCCGGGCGCAAGGACCTGGTCCTCCTGCCCAACCATCTCGGCCTCACCATCCACGAGTCGATCGGGCACTCGACGGAGCTCGATCGGGCGATGGGGTACGAAGCCAACTTCGCCGGGACGTCCTTCCTGACGGTGGACAAGCTCGGCACGTTCCGCGTCGGATCGGACATCGTGAACTTCTACGGCGACCGCATAATGCCGCAGTCCCTCTCCACATGTGGTTACGACGACGACGGCGTGAAGACGAAGCGCTTCCCGATCATCAGGGAGGGGATCTTCGTCGGCTACCAGACGACCCGGGACCAGGCGCACTGGATCGGCCAGGAGGAGTCGATGGGATGCTGCTATGCCGACAGCTACGCCTCGATCCCGTTCCAGAGGATGCCCAACGTCTGGCTGGAGGCCGGGCGGACGCCGATGTCGCTCGACGACCTGGTCGCGGGCGTGGAGGACGGCGTTTTGATCGACGGGCGCGGCTCGTACTCGATCGATCACCAGCGGTACAACTTCCAGTTCGGCGGCGACGCCTTCTGGGAGATCAAGAACGGCAAGGTGGGGGCGATGATCGCCGACGTGGCCTACCAGAGCCGGACCCCGGACTTCTGGCAGGCCTGCGACGCCATCGGGGACCAGTCCACCTGGTCGAACGTCGGGCTGAACCGCGACGGCAAGGGGGAGCCGGGCCAGGTCAACGCCATGAGCCACGGCTGCGCGCCGAGCCGCTTGCGCGGCATCACCGTCATCCGGACGGAGTAGGCGGCGGGCGGGAGCGGGATGAACTGGAACAGGGACGAGGCGCGGAAGACGATCGAGAAGGCGCTTTCCTTCTCCACGGGAGGCGACTGCGAGGTGGCGCTGGAGGGGGGCATCAGCTCGCACACGCGCTTCGCCCGCAACGAGATCACCACCTCCGGCTTCACCGAGGATCTGCGCCTGACCATCACCTCGCGCAAGGACGGGCGCTCCGGGACGATCGCCACCGATGACCTGTCGCCGGAGGGGCTGAGGGCGGCGCTGGCGCGCGCGGAGGAGCTGCGCGCCCTGACGCCCGCCGACCCCGAGGCGGTCGAGGCCCTGCCGAAGCAGGACTATCCCGCTCTCGAGAAGTACGACGAGGCGAGCGCCCGGGCGCGCGCCGCGGATCGCGCCGCCGGCGTGAAGGCCACGCTGACGCTGGCGCGCAAGAAGAAGCTGATGGCGGCCGGCTTTTTCCAGAACACGCTCGCCCACCGCGCCATCGGCAACTCGAAGGGGAACTTCGGCTACCACCTGTCGAGCGGCGTCGAGTTCTCGGCCACGATGCGCACGGAGGACGGCACCGGGTCGGGCTGGGCGGAGAGGTACTCGCCCCGCTTCTCGGACGTCGATCCCAAGGGCATCGCCCGCCGCGCCGCGGAGAAGGGGATCCGGTCCGCCTCTCCGCGCGAGGTTCCTCCCGGCGACTACACCGTCATCCTGGAGCCGGCGGCGGTCGCCTCCCTGCTCCAGGGGCTGCAGTTCGGGATGATGTCGGCGCGCGCCGCCGACGAGGGGCGCAGCGTCTTCTCGAAGCAGGGAGGGGGCAGCCGGATCGGCGAGAAGATGTTCCACGAGTCGGTGACGATCCGGACCGACCCGTTCGACCCGCGGGTGCCCGCCTCCCCCTGGAGCGGCGGCGGGTTCTTCGGCGGCGACGGGGGCGGCCTGCCGAACCGCAATGTGACCTGGATCGAGAAAGGCGTCCTCAAGGCCCTGCACACCGATCGTTACTGGGCGCGCGTCACGAAGACCGAGCCGACGCCGTTCCCCTCCGGCGTCGTCATGGAGGGAGGCAGGGCGACCCTGGAGGGCCTGATCGCGTCCACCGAGAAGGGCCTCCTGGTCACCCGCTTCTGGTACATCCGCGCCGTCAATCCGCAGACCGCCCAGCTCACCGGGCTGACCCGCGACGGGCTGTTCCTCATCGAGAAGGGGAGGATCGCGGGCCCGGTGGTCAATTTGAGGTTTAACGAAAGCCCGGTGGTGATGCTGCAGAACGTGGAGGGGATGACCGCCGCCGTCCCCGCCGGCCGCATGGTCCTCCCCGCCATCAAGTCGCGCGACTTCACCTTCACGAGCAAGTCGGACGCGGTCTGAGGCGCGCCCTCAGCCCGCCCGGCCCGCGCCTCCGGGGCCGGCCGGCCGCGGTCGTCATGGCGCCCGAAGCCTACGACCGCATGCAGCAGAGGGAGCAGTACCTGGAGGCCGTCGCCGCCGGGCTCTCGGACGCCGTCGCTGGCCTCGCGAAGAGGATCAGGCGGGCCACTGCCAGGCTCGCGCGACACCCGGAGAGCGGTCGCAGGGGGAAGTTGCCGGGAATCCGCGCGCTGGTCATCGCTCGGGCGCCCTACCTTGCGCCGTACAGGGTCCACGGCGACCGCATCGAGCTCTTGCGAGTTCTGCATGGGCGCCGGCCCTCCCCGGCAGGAGATTGACCTTCGAACAGCGCTATCCGACCAACAGTGGCCCGGGACGCACCGGCCGGGCGTGCGATCCGACGGCGGCGGGCCGTGAGAGCGCGAAGAAGGGATCGGGATCCCTGGCGCCCATCACCATCTCCGCCAGCCGTTCGCCGATCGCCGGGCCGTGCTTGAAGCCGTGGCCGGACCCTCCCCCGGCGATCCAGGCGTTGGCTGCCTGCGGGTGGCGGTCGATGATGAAGTGGCCGCCGGGAGCGTTCTCGTATTGGCAGACGCGGGCCTCGAGGAGGGGCGCGTCTTTCATCCCGGGGAAGCGGAACGCGAGGTAGTCCCGGGCGGAGCGGATCCCCTCCGCGGTGGGCGTCCGGTCGCCGGCCGTCGGTTCGAACCGGGCGCCGCGCGTGTCGTCAGCCACCTTGAAGCCCCGCCACTCGTTGCCGGGGATGCCGTAGAAGATCCGCTCGCCGTTGTCGATCCAGACGGGCAGCCGGTCCTCGGTGAAGCGGGGATCGCCGGGCGGGGTCCCGAAGAAGAACACCTCCTGCCGCGTCGGGATGATCCGTTCCCCGATCACCTCCGGGAAGATCGGCCCGAGCCACGGCCCGCAGGCGAAGACGTAATGATCCGCGGAAAGGCGCCTGCCGTCCGACAGGGGCAGGCCCTCCATGACGCCGCCGGCGATCTCCCCCGGCTGCGCCGCGGCCTGCCTGTACTCCCCCCCTTCCGAGACGAAGCCTTCCATGACCGCCTGGCAGGCGCGCCGCGCCAGCAGGTAGCCGGCATCGCGCTCGTGAAGGACCCAGTTGACACGATCGAAATCAATCTGAGGATAGCGTCGGGCGGCTTCGGCCGGGCCCAGCTCCTCGCAGGCGAGACCGGCATCGCGCAGGAGCGGCAGGGAGGCCCTCTCGTAGCGGTCGTCCTTTCCCGCCATCCAGATGACCCCCGTGCGGCGGTAGAGCCGGCGTCCCCAGCGCCTCTCGCTCTCCTTCCAGAGGAGGAGCGACCTGGCGGCCATCTCGACGTAGGCCCTGTCGGGGCCGTAGGTCGCGCGGATCACGCGCGTCTCGCCTCCCGAGCTGGAGCGCGCGTTCCCCGGCCCCCAGGCGTCCAGGAGCGTGACCGAGGCGCCCCGGCGCAGGAGGTGGAGCGCCGTCCAGCCGCCGAAGGCCCCGGCGCCGATGACGGCGACACGGATCTTCCTGCGCCGCCGCTTCAGGGAGGGTGCCCCGCCGCTCAGATCGACGGCGGCGGATGGCAGGGCCGAGAGGGCGAGCCAGGCGGCGCCGGTCTTCAGGAGAGAGCGGCGCGACAGGTCCGGGGCGCTGCGGCCCGGCGGCCCGGGGCCCGATCTCCGCCTCACGGAGCGCTCGACGCCTGCGGCCGCCCGGGGGCGCGCCAGGCGGCGCGCCAGACCGACCAGGTGAGCGCGGCGAGGCCGGCCAGGAAGAGAGGCCAGTTGAACTCCGCGGGCCGCAGGCGGTTCAGGGTTTCCAGGGAGGCGGGGAGCGCCGCCAGCGCGTCGGCCATGAAGGCGTAGAGAATCGTGATCGTTCCCGCCGCCAGCGCGGCCCACTCGGCGGCCCGGGGGCGTATCCGGAGGCCCCTCTCGTCGGCGATCACGGCGCGCGCCCCGCCCGCCGCGGCCAGGCAGGCGATGAGGACGGGGCTGAGGACGGGGCCCCACCAGGGAAGCGGGATCATGAAGAGCATGTCAGGCGTGAGGAGGGACGGGGGCCAGCCGGTCAGGACCTTCAGCCAGGCGTAGTAGAGGATGTCCCACACCCCGAAGGCGAAGAAGGCGGAGCCGAGCCGCGCCTGCAGGGTCCTCCCCGCTGCCCAGCCAGCGGCCAGCAG
>JACQNT010000076.1 GCA_016202915.1 Acidobacteriota bacterium | reverse complement strand
GGGTCTTTCGTATTCCGCGTCCCGGCCGGCAGGCCGCGCGCGACATCTTCCGCAAGCATCTCGTGCCGGATCTGCCCTACTGGGGCGTCAACGGCGAGGGCGCCGAGCCGGTCAGGGACGCGCTGGTCGAGCAGGCGCTGGCCTCGATCTATGCGCCCAACGGCGAGGCGGCCACCCTCGGCACCCTCGTCCTGCGCGATGGCTCGCGGCGCACCGTCACGGCGCCCGAAGTGATGAGCGGCGCCCTCATCGCCCAGGTGGTGGCGGACGCCAAGCGGCGGAGCGCGCTGCGTACGATCCGCGGCCAGGCGTCTGGCCTCACCACGTGCGATCTGCTCGAGGCGCTCGATCGCCAGGTCGCGGGCATCACGCAGCGACTTAAGCCGGGGCCCGCGCTGCGCCAGATGCTCGACCTGCCGAGCGATCTCGACGTCGTCAGCGTCGACGTCGATGCGCGACGACGCGGGCCCGGCAGCCACCTGTATCTCGCCCTTCACGACCGCTGAGAGGAGGACTCCATGGAACGCTTGCGACGAATGCTTCGCAACGAGGGCCACCGGCGCCGTGCCGACACGGAGCGGATTTCACCTCCCGCGACGACGGCCGCGGGGGATGGCGGGCCCGCGCCCGGAGCGACCGGTGACGTGCAGGTGATCTCGGGGGCGGGGGTGCAGAGCTTCCCGCTGGCGGGTCTGCAGATCTCTCACGCCCGGACCCTGCTCGCCCCCATCCTCCAGCTCGACCCGCGGGCCGTGGTTCTCGTCAACGGCGAGCGCGTCCGCGCGAGCCACCGGCTCACCGCCAGCGATACCGTCGAATTCGTTCACCATGCCGGCGAGAAGGGCGCATGACGCTTCGCCTCGAAGTCGTGGACGGTCGTCTCGTCTGGAGGCTGGACGGGCGCACGACCGGGGCGACGACCTTGGCCGACTTCCTCGCCGCCTTCTTCGGGCGTCTCGACCATGAGGCGCTTCCGGAGGCGATCCCCGAAGGGGTCCGCTTCATCCGCCGGCGCGGTGACGCCGTGGTCCTCGTGCTCGAAGAGCGCCCGCAAGTCCGCACCGTGCAGTGGCTGGCCGACGACTCCCCTGAGCCGGTGGGCCCCGGCGCGGTCTACCGGACGGCCACACTCGCCTTCCCCTACATCGTCCTGGTCGTCGCCTTCAGCCACGGCGCGTCGACCGATGTCCAACAGTGCTTCTACCGGCCGGCACCGCTCCAGATACTCGGCGATGTTCTCTTTCGGCCGAATCTACTGAACGTGACGGCTGTAGAGACCCTGCCGTGCTGGCTCTGCCTGAAGCTGAAGAAGGATCTCGCACCTCTGTCCTGGGAGGAGAAGGTCAGGGCAATCCGTACCCACTTCTGGGGCGCTGGCTTCAACCGCTCCGCTGGCCCAGCCGGCTGGGCCGCGATGCGTGATCTCGATCCCCGGATCGCCAGTCTCGAGGCCTGGGAGAAGGCGAGCAAGCAGGATCCGTTGTTCCCCTTGACCATCTGCTGGCGTCCCGCCGGCACGACGGTCGGCGAAGTGTTGGAAGCGATGCTCGCTATGATCGCTCCGGCGCCGGTGCCCCGCTCAGCCGACGAGCTGGCGACCCTCCTCGTGGCATGCCCCCCGGCGTCATGATTCCCTTCCACGGGTGCTACCCCGGGGGTGCCGAGCCGTCGGCCCCGATCTACTACCTGGTCGCGGCCAACGGAGTCTTCCTCGTCGATCGGAGCCTCCTCTTCACTTCCGTGACACCGGCGCCCCGTGTGCCGGGGCTCGCGCGCGCCGATGTCTCGCTGCAGCTCTCGCTGCCGCGGATTCCCCGGCAGCTCCTCGAGCGGATGTACGGCTTCTTCCGTGCCGTCTACGAGACCTGGCAGGGGGAGGCGGTGGCCTTCATCTACTATGCGCCGGCGAGCCGCACCTTCAGGCTGGCCGTGCCGCCGCAGACCCTCGCGCACGCCGGGCACGTCACGTACGGCCACCTGAGCCGCCCCGACGGCTTCATCAAGCTCGGGGATGCGCACTCGCACGCCGCGTTTCCGGCGTTCTTCAGCGGCACCGATGACCGGGATGACGCCCAGGATGGGCTTCGCATCGTGCTCGGACGTGTCCACCGCCGTCCTCCCGACGTCAGCGTGTCCTTCGTGGCCCACGCCACGCGGTTTCTCCTGCGGCCCCAGGACATCCTCGAGGACTTCTCGACTCCTCTCACCCCGCCCCGCAAGTGGCTCGAGCGTGTGACGTGTGGGACAGAGGAGATGGACCGCGCGAGGGCAAATGGCCGCGCCTGCTCGTAGCCGCCCCGCCCGCGACGAGCGACCGCGAGACGGGATCACGGCGGTGAAGGTCATCGGGCTCGGGGGGGTCGGCGCGCCGGTGGCCCAGGCGCTCGCCCAGTTCCTCGCTTTCCAACGCGTCTGCGACACGCTGGTCCTTGTCGACGGCGACGCCTACGAGGCCCGCAACCGTGAGCGCGTCCTGTTCGACGCCACCGGCAACAAGGCCGTGATCAAGGCCCACGAGCTGGCCCAGGCCTGCGACGGCCGGCTGACGATCCTGCCGGTCGCGGAGTACGTCGGCCCGGGAAACGTGCGCCGCCTGGTCGGTGAAGGGGACGCCGTGCTGCTGTGCGTGGACAACCACGCCACCCGCAAGCTCGTGAGCGATCGGTGCCGCCGCCTCTGGTCGGTAGTCCTGATCTCCGGAGGCAACGACGGCATCGAGGACGGGCGCACGGGGACCTATGGCAACGTCCAGGCCTTTGTCCGCCGCGCGGGCCGCGACGTCACCAACCCGCTGACGCGCTTTCACCCGGAGCTGGCCCGGCCGAGAGACCGGCGTCCCGACCAGCAAGGCTGTGCGGCTGGCACTCCCATCGCGCCGCAGCTCCTCTTCACGAACCTCACCGTCGCCGCCGCGATGCTGGGCACGTTCTACGCGTGGCTCGCCGGCACGCTGGCCTGGGAGGAGGTCTACCTTGACATTGGGCGCGGTACGATGTTGCCAGTACAGCGGGCTGTCTCGGGCGCGAGCACTCGGCACGCGTGACCGTGGACAAGGCCACTCAGCGGCAGTACATTCCCGCTGACCATGGTCAAGAGCACCCGTAAGGCACCGAGCTCCCGCCGCCCGACCATGAGCGCCCGCCTCCCCCAGCTTGCGATCCAAGGTCCGGACGGCCGGCGGTTTACGGTTCGCCTCAAGAAATCCCGGGTGACGGTCGGGCGCTACCCGAAGATCAACGACGTCGTGCTCGCGCCTGACCTTCAGCGGCTTGTCGGCCGGGAGGCTCACTGCTCCATCGAGCGCCAGGGCGGGGGCTGGTGGGTCGTTGACAACGGAAGCCGCAATGGGACGTGCGTCCGGCGCAGCGGCGTCTTGGAAGCAGTGAAGGGCAAGGCCCGCTTGGCGAACAGTGATGTCATTTGTCTGTTGAGTCGGGTGACCAAGGCCGGCAAACGGCTCTACTGGGAGTTGACGTTCAGCGACCCCGAGGAGACCCAGCGGGTGACGGGAGTAGAAGGCCGGGCCTGCATTGAGTACGAGGCGTCGCGAGGGCGGATTATTGTCGTGGTCGGTTCACGTCGGGTACCGATCAAACTCACCGAGAAGCAGGAGACCCTGATCCGGTACATGGTCGACACGAACGCCGCGCATGGTGGGAAGCCGACGCTGTGCCCCCACGACGACCTCATCAGGGCGGTGTGGGGGCCGAACTCGATGGACTCCGGCTGGACGGCGCCGGGCTCGAGCCGGCCGCGGAATCCCATGACCCGATTGGACTTGGCCGGCCTCGTATCGGCGGTTCAGCAGAAAGTCCAGACGGTCGCGCCGGGGACCTTGGTGTTCGAGAACGTCCACCGGCGCGGCTACATCCTGCACACCTGTCCGTGAGGAGGACGCGACCGGTCGGGGGGCGACGCGACGTCTCGTTCGCCGTCGGGCCCGTCACGGTTGTCGTCACGCCGAGACCGCTCGAAGACCTGGGCCGAGCCGGCGTGGTCGACGCGGTGGTCTCGAGCGACGACACCATGCTCACGATGCGCAGCGGGGTGTCGCGGGCCATCCGCAAGGCTGCCGGGCGGCAGCTCGTCGAGGAGGCGGCCCGCTTGGTTCCGCTCACCATCGGGGACGTCGCGACCACCTCGGCGGGGACGCTCTCGGTGAAGTACGTTCTCCACGCGGTGACGGTGGACTGGGAGAACGACATCGCGCCGACCGAACGGACGATTCGCCAGCTCTCGCGAGAGGTCTTCCGGCGCTGCGAGGTGCTCGGCATCCGGCGCCTCGGCGTCGCCGCCCTGGCCACGGGCACGGCGGGCTTCGCGGCTCACCGGTCGGCGCGCCTCATCGTCCAGAGCCTCGCCAAGCATGTCGCGAATCGGACGGTGCTGGAAACGGTCGTCTTTTCGCTCCCCGCGGCTGACGTCCGCGCGGCATTCCTGCGCGGGCTCCAAGCGCTGGCGGGCGATCGCCTGGCGCTGGCTGCTGAGGATCCGGCTCGGACCCGTGTGGCGCCGCGGGCGGCCGGCGATCGCCGCGGGTCATCGAGCAGGACGTTGGCGGCTCCTGCAGTGGGTGGACGCACCTCGTTGTCTGCGGCTCTCGCGCTCGAGGGGAGCCGGCCCGTCATCGGGGGGCGCTATGTGCTCCTGGAGGAGCTGGGGCGCGGGGGCCTGGCGGTCGTCTACCTTTCGTGGGACCTCCTGCTGCGCCGCGTCTTCGCGATCAAGGTATTGCGGCAGGACCTGGTGGCGCTCAACGAGTCGCTGGAGGCGCTCCAGCGCGAGGCGGCGATCTCGATCGGGCTCACACACGACAGCATCGTTCGCTGCCATCACTTCCAGCCGCGGGACGACACCGCGGGCCCGTACGTCGTCATGGAGTATCTCGACTGGGATACCGGCGAGAAGTGGATCGCCGGTGCGGGCGAGCGGGGGCTTCCAGTCGAGTCGGTGATCACCGTCGGCATCAGCTTGTGCGAAGGGCTCGACTACGCGCACGCCAGCGGCGTCCTCCATGGCGACATCAAGCCGAGCAACGTCTTCGTCGATCCCGCAGGCAAGCGCGGGAAGCTCGCCGACTTCGGACTGGCGAGGGCCATGGGGGTCGCGGGCCGGAGCGTCCTCTTGACGCGCCTGGGCGGCACCCCGCTCTACATGGCGCCCGAGCAGCAGCGGCTCGGCGCCCGGATCGGGCCGACGACCGACGTCTACCTCCTGGCGGCGACGCTCTGGGAGTGTCTGACGGGCAGCTTCCCGGGGCCCGAGCCTGCCATTCCGAGCGGAATCGACCGCGAGCGCAAGAGGGCGCTGAGCGCCCTGCGCGATGGGCTGCGGACCGACCCCGGCGCGCGGCCACAAGGCGTGCGGGCGCTCGAGGAGGTGTTGATCGAGGCCAGGGGGGCGGGGATGGGGCTCGGAGACACGGGGTAGGGGAGCTTGGCGATGGCTGTCTGG
>JACQNT010000078.1 GCA_016202915.1 Acidobacteriota bacterium | reverse complement strand
TCGAGATCGGCGATGGCAAGATCGAAGCGACGCAGCGTGACGTAGCGGTGCCCGCGGTGGCGGTACAGCCTCGGGTCGTCCGGATGCGCCTGGATGCCCCGCGAGAAGATGGCGACCGCCTCGCGGAAGCGCCCCAGGTACGCCGTGCGCCGGCCGAGCCAGATGATCGCCTCCGCGTCGCCGGGGTCCCTGTCAAACGCGGCGCGCGCGGAGGCCAGTCGCTCCTCCCGCTCCCGCCGGACCTCCTCGGGAAGGGGCGGCGGGAAGAGCGGCTCTCCGAAGAGCGATAGCGCCTCCGCGCCCGGCGGGAGACCTGCGGCCGGCTCGGGCACGGCCGCGCCGCCCGGCGACCGTTCCACCACCCGGAACCGATCCTCCCGCGTGGCGGTGGCACGGGACAGATTGTCGGTGACCCTGACCTTCACCAGGTAGTCCCCCTCGGGCCACCCGGCCAGGGGGAGGGAGTAGGCCAGCGACTCTCCCCGCTGATGGGTCAGGACCACCTCCTTCCCCGCCTGGATGGGGCCGCTCTCGGTGTTCAGGAAGAACCTGTACTCGACGTCCAGGTCGGCGGCCTCCCGGCGGTGCCGGGCGTTGTACACCTGGTAGGCGATGGTCAGGGCCTCCCCCGCCGCGAAAAGCCTCTCGGGGTCGGGGACGGCGGCGATTCTGCCCTGCGCGAAGGGACCGGGGCTCTCCCCGGCGCCTCCCGGCAGGCGACCTACGAGCAGCGTGCTGAGCGACAGGCCCCGCCCGAAATCGGGCACCGAGAGCGGCGACGGCAGGGAGACGCCGCGCCCGCTGCGCCGATCGGAAAGGGTGAGGGCGGCCTGGTAGTCCCCCGGCGGAAGGCTGAACCAGCTCTGGAAGAGGAGCGACCGGCCGGCGGCCTCCGGGCGGCCCGGCACCGGCGGGAGCGTCTCCGAAAACTGCCGCACCACCCTGCCGCGCTCGAGATCCTGCACGGTGACGGAGAGGGCCAGATCAGGTTCCTGGATCCTGCCGTGCCGATCACCGAACTGCCCCGCGGGGACCGCCAGGGTGAGGAGGGCGCGGCTGGTCCCGTCCTCCGCCTTGTAGAAGTCGTAGCGCGGGATGAAGTCGAAGGCGCCCACGAACTCGAGGGTCCGCACGGCGGCCAGGGGGAACTCGGTCATCCGGATGCGCTCCTTCAGGATCTGGGGACGGCCACCCGCCCCCCTCACCGCCAGGAAGGTCTCGCCCACCGGATCGCCGCCGGGCTCGCCGCGGTAGTCGAGGTACTTGATGTCATCGCGCTGCATGCGGTACTGGCCGTCGAGGTTCCTGCGGAAATTGAGGCGGATCTCGGGAGGGGCATCGGGGCCCGGGAGCGCCCGGTAGATCCAGTGCTCGGCCGGCCCTCTGGGCGCCCGCTCGTCGGGCGGCCCCATGAGGATGTACGCCTTGCCGCGAGCGGTCTTCCAGCCCGGGAGGGGCGCCTCGTTGAACAGCTCGCCCGCCCGCTCCACCCGGTGCCAGAACTCGAGCCGGCGCTCGTTGACCTCGGTGCCCGGCGTCGGATCCAGGGCGGCCCAGAACCTCTCGATGAAGTCCCGGCGATCCTCCGGCGTCCGCAGCCTCCTGTACTCCGCGTCCTCCTTGACGGTCAGGATCAGCCGGATCGGGCCGGTGCGCCACTCGGGGTCGGGAGCGTCGGACGGAGGGGCGGCCGCAGCCGCGGCCGGCGGCGCGGCGATCGCCAGGAGCAGCGCGCCGAGAGCGGGGAGCCCCGGGCGGGTCTCCCGAGAGGGCGCCGTCCCCGATGGCCGCCGGCTCCGTGACACTAGGACTCCGACGCCCGGGCCGACCTCCCCTCTGCCCTCGGCCCGGCGGCGTGGGGTTCGGCGTACATCTCCTCGATCCGGGCGCGGTGCCTCTCCTCGATGACCTTCCGGCAGTACTTGAGGGTGGGGGTGATCTCGCCGTTCTCGATTGTGAGCTCCCGATCCAGGAGACGGAAGCTCTTGATCTGCTCGAAGCGCGCCAGCCGATCGTTGACCAGGGCGACCCGCTGCTCGAGGAGCGCCGCGATGCGGGGGTGGCGGACCAGGGCGCGAGGGTCCGAGAAGGCGACCCCCTCCTCGCGGGCGAAGCGCTCGACCTGATCGAGCGCCGGCACGATGAGGGCCGCGATGAACCGGCGCCCGTCCCCCACCACGACCGCCTGGGCGACGTACCGGTCCGACCTTAGAAGGTTTTCGATCGGCTGCGGGGCGACCATCTTGCCGCCGGAGGTCTTCAGGATCTCCTTCTTGCGGTCGGTGATCACGAGATACCCGGCCTCGTCGAGACGGCCGACGTCGCCGGTGCAGAACCAGCCGTCCCTGTTTGCCTCGCGGGTCGCCTCTGCGTTGTTGAAGTACCCCTTCATCACCGACGGGCTTCGGGTGAGGATCTCCCCGTCCTCGGCGACCTTCACCTCGACCCCGTGGACCGGGAGGCCGACCGTACCGAAACGGACGGCGCCCGGGCTGTTGAGCGCGATGACCGGCGAGGTCTCGGTGAGTCCGTACCCCTCCAGGATGAGAACGCCGGCGCCGTAGAAGAACTCCGCGATCTCGCGCTGCAGGGCGGCGCCGCCCGAGATGAAGAAGCGCAGCCGGCCCCCAAGGCGGTCCCTCAGCTTCGAGTACACCAGGCGATCGGCCAGCAGGCGCTGCGCCCGGAGCGCCAGGCCGGTCGCCCTTCCCGGGCGGGTCGACGCCCCGTAGCGCCGGGCCACGTCCATGGCCCAAGAATGGACCCGGCGGCGCGGCGCGGGGAGGGCGGCACCGGCATCCAGGACGCGCCTGAGGAGCTTCTCGAAGACGCGCGGCACGCCGGAGGCGATCGTGGGCCTGATCTCCTGCAGGTCCCGCGCGACCGTGTCAATCGACTCGGCGTAGGCAATCGCCGCGCCGCGATACAGATAGCAGTACTCCACCATCCTCTCGTAGACGTGCGACAGGGGCAGGAACGACAGGCAGACGTCGTCCGATCGGAACGGAATGACTTCGCAGCAGGCCGTGACGTTGTGCACGAAGTTGCCGTGGGTGAGCATCACCCCCTTCGGGACGCCCGTCGTTCCCGAGGTGTAGATGATGCTGGCCAGATCGTCCGGGGCGGCCTCCGGGAGGGCCGCGCCGGGCCCTGCGGCCCCCATCTCCACCGCCTCGTGCCAGTGCCGCACGCCGGCGGGGAGCGGCCCGCCGGGATCCATCACGAGAACCTGCGCCAGCGCGGGGAGCCTCGCGCGGACCGCCAGCACCTTGCCGAGTTGGTCCGGCGTGGAGACGACCGCCGCCACCGCGCCGCTGTCCTTCAGGATCCACTCGATCCGATCCGCGAGGAGGGTCGGGTAGATCGGGACCGTGACCGCCCCGGCCGCCAGGATGGCGAAGTCGGTCGCCAGCCACTCCGGGCGGTTCTCGGAGAGGAGGGCGACCCGCTCGCCGCGCGCCACGCCCAGGCGCCTCAGGCCGAGCGCCAGATCGAGGATGCGCCGGCAGAACTCCCGCGTCGCGATCGGCCGCCACGCGCCTTCTTCCCTGTAGAGGACCTGATCCGGCCTGGTCGGGCCGGCTGCCAGTCCCCGCGGGATGTCGCAGAGCGTTCGGATGACCATCGGGGCGCACCCCCTGCCGTCGCGGAAGTGTAGCAGAGAGCGGGCCGGGAGGTCGGCCGGCGCGGTCACGCGGCCTTCAATCGGGTCTCGATCTTCTCAATTGATTCGGTGAGCTTCGGCTGCAGGTCACGCAGGCGGTCCAGGAGCGTCTTGCGGAAGAACAGGTAGCGCTTCTCGGAGGCCTCGGACGGCTTGGCCAGCCGCTCGAAGTAGGCTTCCAGGAGGTTCTGGTACAGGTCGTTCGCCGCCCAGATGCGGTTGTACGAGGACAGGATCGGGTGGACCAGCTCCACGTCCATGTTGTCCAGGAGGGAGGAGTTGACCGAGACCTTCCAGGCGGAGACCTCGAACAGGGGGAATGGTAGGTTCCCCTTGGGCAGCTCGTCGAGCGCCGTCGCCAGCGCCGTGGTGTTCCTCCTGAGCTCGCGCTCGATGAACTCCAGGAACTTGCGGCGCTGGCCTTTGGCCCGGCGCCTCTCGCTGTAGCCCCCGATGACGCTCGTCACGATCAACCCGAAGACGATCGCCAGGAGCATCCCCGAGACCATGTTGGAGGTGAAGTTCACCCAGAAATCGTAATCCTCGAGGATGGCGGCCAGCAGGGTGCCCATGCCCTTCCAACAATAATGCCGGAGCGGGAGAAATCAAGGCGCGGCCCGGGGAGCCCGCCGGAACGGAATGGAGTGGAGGCGGCGATCGGAATCGAACCGATGCATCGAGGTTTTGCAGACCTCTGCCTTACCGCTTGGCTACGCCGCCCGGTTCACGGACGCGGGTGCTGAACTGGTAACGCGAGATGATACAGGGGGGGGCGAAAAACTGTCAATCGATCCGGCGGGCGCCCCGCCGGCCCGGCCGATCGGCGAGGGCCCGAAAAGAAGAAGGCCGGCCCTTCGATGAGGCGAGCCGGCCATGATGACTGGAGCGGGAAACGGGAGTCGAACCCGCGACTTCAACCTTGGCAAGGTTGCACTCTACCACTGAGTTATTCCCGCCAGGTCGCTCCGAAGTCCCGAGCGGCGCGGAGAATATACCGGGCGCCCGGAGCGCCTGTCAAGGACGTCGCCCGCGCGGAGAGACCGCTTTCGGTGTGAGTGCGAGCCGCCTCCGGGTCGCGGGACCGTGCGGAAGTGCGCCGGGCACTCGGCGTCTTTCAGCCGACCCGGCGCACGAAGCCGAGACGAGGGCGCCCGTGAGCGCTCTGTGCTCAGCCGGGCGCCCGCAGTCGTGTCCCGCGACCCGGAGGCGGCTCGCACACACAACGTGGATCCCTCCGCGCCGCGCCGTCGTCGATATCATTCAGGAGCCCTGGAAAGCGTCCCGGATCAGGCGGGGCTTCAGGATACCGGCCGCCGTCATCAGGATTTCGACCACATCGAACCGGCAGGGTTGATCCTGTTCGCCGTGGCGCAGGAGGTAGAGGGAGGCCGCGCGCAGGAGGCGCGCTCGTTTCCTGCCGTCCACCGCTTCCGCCGGGCGACCGCAGGAGACGGAGGAGCGGGCTTTGACTTCCACGAAGACCAGGGTGTCCGCCTCGCGGGCGACGATGTCGATCTCCCCGGCCGCCGTCCGGAACCTGCGCTCCAGGATCCGGAAGCCGAGGGAGGTCAGGTAGCGCGCCGCCGCCTCCTCCCCGCGCCGTCCCAGGTCGGGGCGGCCGCCGTAAGGCGGGACCGGCTCGGCGGTGCCCGGCCACCAGCCGCTCCAGCGGTCCCGGGGCGCCCCCGGGATCGCCCGCGGCCGCGGGCGGTCCGCGATCACTCGTCCTCCTCCGGCAGGTCGAGATCGCCCGGGAAGTCGTCCGCGGGCGGGACGCCCGGCCGGCGCCCGCGGGGAGGCGGGCCGCCGGGGCGGCGCCACTGGGGCCCCTCCCCCGGATGAGGGCGCTGCCCCATCGCTTCCTGCATGCGTCTTTGCATGAACCTCCTGAAGCGCTCCTCGAAGAACATCATCTGCGCCTGCTGCCGGGGCGCCAGGCTCCCGTTCATCTCCGTCCGGAGGTCCTCCTCCTGCTTGCGGAAGTCCCGCTCAATCGACTGGACCTCCTTGAGCGCCTGCCCGATCTCCTCGTCTTCGGCCGATTCGCTCCGCATGAGGGTCCGGAGTTGCAACAGCGCCGCGCGCCGCCTGGAGGCGTGCTCGCGGCGGGCCTCCAGGAGGGCCTGGACGCGAGGCACCACGCGCGCTTCCTGGTCGGCCGACAGGTTGAGCGTCTTCTTCATGCGGACGATCATCAGCTGCTCCATCGCCTCCCGCATCTCGTCGGGCCTTGGGGGGCCTCCGAGCCCCTCGTCACCCGCCGGCCGGCCGCCCGCGGGACGGTCACGCGGCGGGCCGGCCAGGGCCACCCCTCCGAGGACCAGGAGCGCCGCCAGCGCCGCCACCGCTCCCCTCGCCGCACTCCTCATCTTCCCCATGGTCTCCATCCTCCTTAGTTCCTATCCCCGGGTGCCCCGCAGACCCCGGGCCAGCCTCTCTCTCTCCTCGGCGGAGAGGGCGTCGACGTCGTCATCGAGTCCGAACGGATTGCCGGGGACGATCTCGTCGAGGATCACCTGCGCCGCGCTCAGCCCCTCCTCTCCCGCCGCCGCCTGATCGAGAAGGCTTTTGAGCCGCGCCTCTGCGGGGTCGTCCCGCGGCGGCCCCGGCGCGTCCCGCTGCGCGAGGCGTCCCCCGCCCTGCCGGTCCGGGGCGGGGACGGACGATCCCGCCCGCCGGACGACGTACGCCGCCAGCCCGGCCGCGAGGAGGACCGTAGCGGCGGCCGCCAGGAGCCGCCTCCACCGCAGCCGTCCGCCCGAGGCGGCGAGGCGCCGCCGCAGCCGCCCGCCATAGGCCGCCCAGTAGGCCGGCCCGGGGTCCGGCACCTCTTCTCCCGCGAGCAGGTCGAGGGCGGCGCGGGTGCGGGACACCTCCTCCGAACACGAGGCGCAACTCCGGAGATGCCCCTCGAGATCCCGCTGCCTGGAGAGCTCCATCTCCCCCGACACCAGTTCCGCGATCCCCTCGAGAGCCTCTTTACAGCCGATCATGGCCCGACCCTCGTGCGCGGCCCGTCCGCGCGGGGGGCCCGGCGAGCCGGACCCGCAGATTCCGCACCGCCTGGAAGAAGGTCGCCTTGGCCGTGCCGACCGACATGCCGGCCGCCCGGGCGATCTCGGAGAACTTCAGGCCTCCATAGACCTTCAGTCTCAGGACCTGTCTCTGTCGCGGCGGCAGGTCCCCCACCGCCCCCTTGACCTGGCTCCTGAGCGTCGCCTCGGTCCCCGTCGCCTCGCTCCTCAGATCGGCGGCCGCCTCCAGGGGGACCGCCGCGCGGCGCGCCTGGCGGGCGTTGAGCGCCAGGTTGACCACGATGCGCGTCACCCAGGTGCGGAACGCCGCCTCGCCCCGGAAGCCACGCAGGCCCCTGTACGCCTTCATGAACGCTTCCTGAGAGAGGTCGTCGGCGTCCTCGTGGCTCCCCATGAGCCGGTAGGCGAGGCGGTAGACCGTCTGCCGGTGCCGCACCACCAGCTCGTCGAACGCCGATTCGTCGCCCCCCTGGAATCTGGCCACGAGACTCCCGTCGCTTTCGGGTCGTTCCGGGGCGGCTTCCATCGCCTCCTCTGTGGATTGGACCATCCGGGGGGCGCCTTGGTTTAGGGAGCGCGGCTTCCCGCTTCGGGGCGGGGCGCCGGGGGTCAGACGTTCTTGTGCTTCCAGCGCACCCCCTGGGGAGTGTCCTCGAGGACGATGCCGCGCGCCAGCAGGTCATCGCGGATCCGGTCCGCCGCGGCGAAGTCCCTGCGGGCGCGCGCCTCCGCCCGCCTGCGAATCAACTCCTCGATCTCCCGGTCCAGGCTCCCCCTGACGCCGAGCCTGATCCCGAAGACCGTTTCAAACGTGTCGAGGACCCCCCGCACCGCGGCGGCATCATCCCTCCCGACGCGCCCCGCGTCGATCCCGGCGTGCGTCTCCCGGATGAGGTCGAAGACGTGGCCCAGGGCGCCGGCGGTGTTCAGGTCGGCGTCCAGGGCTTCCACCATCCCCTCCCGCGCCGCCGCGGCCTTCTGCGCCAGCCCGGCGCCGCCCGTCTGCGGCAGCTCCTGCTGGGCCAGACGGAGGGCCAGGTCGTCCAGGCGGCCCAGCGCCGCCTGGCTCTGCGCCAGCCCTGCGAAGGTGAAATTGAGCGCCTTGCGATAGTGGACGGAGAGGAGGAGGTAGCGGATGGCCCGGGGCTCGAAGCCCCGGTGCGTCAGCGTGCGCAGGGTGTGGTAGTTGCCGAGCGACTTCGACATCTTCTGGCCGTCCACGATCAGGTGGGCGGAGTGCAGCCAGTAGCGCACGAACGGCCCGCCGGTCGCCCCCTCGCTCTGCGCGATCTCGTTCTCGTGATGCGGGAAGATGTTGTCCACCCCGCCGGTG
>JACQNT010000075.1 GCA_016202915.1 Acidobacteriota bacterium | reverse complement strand
CCTTATAGATGACGGGGCGCACCTCGAGGGTCCGGCGCGGGGGGAGCCGGTCCTCGATCACGATGGTGACGCCGGCGCGGCGGATCCGCTCGACGTACGCCAAGCGGACCGTCTCGCCGACGCGCAGGGCACCGGAGTCGGGCTTCTCCTCTCCCGTGATCATCCGGAACAGGGTCGTCTTCCCCGCGCCGTTCGGGCCGATCATCCCGACGATGCCGCCGCGCGTGTCATAAGGAATCCCCGGCGCAGCCCCCATCGCCCCCCCTTCCTGACAGCGCGGCATAGCCGCAACCAGGGGCGCCGCAACGCTCGGGGCGCGGGCTTGACGCGAGGTATCGGGCGTCGTATCTTATTATCATGAATGATAAGTTTCCTTTCTCCCCGCCCCTGGGCCAGCAGATCCGAGCTCTTCGCCAGGAGCGGGGCTGGACCCTGGCGGAGTTGGCCCGGCGCGCGGGCACGAGCGCCCCTACCCTCCACCGGTACGAGAACGGCTGGGACCGGTTCGAGCTGGAAACCCTGAGGCGGATCGGAGCGGCGCTGCGTGCGCGGCTGGAGATCCGTCTGATCCCGGCGGCCTCGGGACCGGCGATGGCGCGGCGTACGTCGGCGAGGACGCTGGTGAAGATGCTGGCCCCTTTGTTCTGGGAACGCGATCTGCGAGAGTCCGACTTCGCCAAGCACGCGGGCTGGGTGCTGGAGCGCGTCCTCACCTCCGGAAACCGCGCGCAGGTCCGCGCGGCGCGGGCCTTTTTCGGCGACGAAGCGGTCCGGCGCGCAGCCGAGCGCCGAGGCGTCGATCCCCGCACGCGCCGGTACTGGCGTCTGATCCTCGCGAGGAGCGGGCGTGCACCCCAAAGTCATCGACGCTGACGGCTGGAGGCTCGTCCGCCAGCTGGTCCGTGCCGACCTCATGGCGGGATGGGTTCTCGCGGGTGGGACCGGCCTGGCCCTTCAACTGGGCCACCGTCTCTCGGAAGATCTCGACTTCTTCCGAGCCGGGCCTTTCGAGCCCGAGGAGCTGGCCACCGCGCTCGCCCGAGTTGGACCGGTCCGCGTCCAGGCCCGCTCCACCGGCACGCTCCATGTCTCCCTGGAGGGGTTGCGAGTTAGTTTCCTTTCCGCGCAGGCTCCGCTGCTCTTCCCCGGAACGACGTACCGGGGACTCGTCGTCGCCGATCCGCGCGATATCGCCGTGATGAAGGTGATCGCGATCGGGGGTCGTGGCGGCCGGAAGGACTTCGTCGACCTCTTTTTCTACTTTAAGACCGGAGGCTCGCTCGAGGCCGTCTTCGACATGATCCGTCGGCGATTCGTCGCCATCGACTTCAACGAATACCACCTGCTTCGGTCGCTGACGTTCTTCGAGGACGCCGAGACGGAGCCCATTCCCCGGATGCTCCGGAGGGTCACGTGGCCCGATATCAAGAAGACGATCGTCGCCGAGGTCCGGCGATTGTCGTGAAGGAGGGCGTCGAGCGGTTGTGCCGTTACCGGGCGCATCCGCAAGGACGACGCCCTACCCCCGGGTCAGCTTCCGGTACTTGATCCGGTGCGGCTGGTCGGCGGCGGCGCCGAGGCGGCGGCGCAGGTCGGCGTGGTAGTCCTGGTAGTTCCCCTCGAACCAGACGGCGCGGCTGTCGCCCTCGAAGGCCAGGATGTGGGTGGCGATGCGGTCCAGGAACCAGCGGTCGTGGCTGATCACCACGGCGCAGCCGGCGAAGTTGAGGAGCGCCTCCTCGAGGGCCCGCAGGGTGTCCACGTCGAGGTCGTTGGTCGGCTCGTCGAGCAGGAGGACGTTGGCGCCGCTCTTGATCAGGCGCGCCAGGTGGACCCGGTTCCGCTCCCCGCCCGAGAGGTCGCCGACGCGCTTCTGCTGGTCGGCCCCCTTGAAGTTGAACGAGGCGACGTAGGAGCGCGAGCTCACGGCGCGCTTCCCCAGCTCGATCGTCTCCTCCCCGCCGGCGATCGCCTCCCAAACGTTGTCCTCGGGCTTGAGGACGTCGCGGCTCTGGTCGACGTACGCCAGCCGGACCGTCTCCCCGACCCGCAGGGCGCCGGAGTCGGGCTTCTCCTGTCCGGTGATCATCCGGAACAGGGTCGTCTTTCCCGCGCCGTTCGGGCCGATCACGCCAACGATCCCGCCGCGGGGCAATCGGAACGACAGGTCGTCGATCAGCAGGTTGTCGCCGTACCGCTTCCTGAGGTGGTCCGCCTCCACGACCAGGTCACCGAGGCGCGGGCCGGGCGGGATGTAGATCTCGACCGTCTCGGGGATCCTCTCGCTCTCCTCGGCCAGGAGCTTCTCGTAGGCGGCGAGGCGCGCCTTGCTCTTGGCCTGGCGGGCGCGCGGGGCCATGCGCACCCACTCCAGCTCGCGCTCGAGCGTGCGCTGGCGGGCGCCGGCGGCCTTTTCCTCCTGGGCCAGGCGGTTCCTCTTCTGGTCGAGCCAGGACGAGTAGTTCCCCTCCCAGGGGATGCCGGCGCCGCGGTCCAGCTCGAGGATCCAGCCGGCGACGTTGTCCAGGAAGTAGCGGTCGTGGGT
>JACQNT010000074.1 GCA_016202915.1 Acidobacteriota bacterium | reverse complement strand
CCACGATCCAGGCCTCCGGGCGGAGGTAGCGGGCGGCCGAAGCCTTGAGGCGCTCCGCGGCGGCGCCGGGCGGCGGGTCGCCGGCGCGCTCCGGCGCGGCGCGCGATCCTCTGGCCTCCCGGTAGGCCAGGTTGCTGGCGGTCGCCAGAACTCCCTGGGACGCGGCGGCGTCCCGGCCAGCCTGGACCCGGATGATGTCGCGCGCTGCCTCCTGCGACAGCCCCTCCAGGGCGAGCCGCCGCATCAGTCGTTGCAGGTCGAAGAGGGCCTCGTCCCTCCTCGGGTGTTGCGCCACCACGCCGATCGCCAGCGACCCGCCCTCGCGCAGGGCCTCCGGCAGCGCCGTCGCGGAGAAGGCGGCGCGTCTTTTGAACACCATCTCCTCGAACGCCGTGAGGGTCAGCGCCGTCCCCAGGAGCCGCACGTCCTCGAAGTCGACGCTGTCGATCGGCGGGCCGGGGACGCCGACGATCACCTGGCTGTGGGGTGCGTCAACGGACCGCGTGAACTCCCCGGCGCGGGCCTGGGCCGTGGCCCGGGGGCCGGCCGGCGCTCCCTCGGCATCCTGACGGCCGTCGGCGGGGCGCCCGGGCGCCTCCTCGCCCGGTGCGTCCGCCGGGCGCCGCCACGCGGCGAACTGATCCCGGACGATCTTCATGATCTCGTCCGTTTCGAAGGCGCCGCAGATCGCGAGGACCGCCCGGTCGGGGCGGACCTGGCGCGCCCGAAACGCCGCCACGTCCTCGAGCGCGACCGCCTGCAGTCCGGCCGGCGTTCCCGGGCCCGGGTGGGCGTAGGGGTGCCCCGCGTACACCTTCTCCTTGAACAACTCCAGGCCCACGAAGGAGGGGTCACGGGCGCTCCGCTCCAGGAGGTCCAGCGCGGCCTTGCGCAGGGCGGTGAAGACGGAGTCGGGAAGGGCGGGCCGGCCGACGGCGGCGGCGAGGGCCCGCAGGCCGTCGGGCAGGTCGGCCGGCGCGGCGAGGAATCGGGCCTCGGTCAGATCGCGCGACACCGAGACCTCCGGAAGAATCGGGGCCATCCCGGCCGTGGCCCCGGCTTCCTTGGGCCGCCGGGCGAACGCCGCGCCGAGCGAGTGTCCGGCGACGTACGCCAGCCCCTCCTTGCCCGCCGGATCGTCCCCCGAGCCGACGCGCAGGTGCAGGGACGCGCCCACCAGGGAATGCCGGTGGTCCTCCTGCGCCAGGACGGTCAGCCCGTTCTCGAGGGTGATCTTCCGCGCCTCGCGGACGCCCCCCGCATCGCGCGGATCGCCCCAGGCCGCGGGGCTCGACCGCCAGGCCTCCTCGGGCGCGTGGAGCGTCCGGCCGGGGTCGGGGGCCGGCGCGCCGCCGGGGGCTCCCCCCAGCAGATCGAAGGCGGCGTGGAACCTGTCCTTGAATTCCTCGGACAGCGGGGAGGTCGCCTTCGGGAGGATGACCACGAGACGCAGGTTGTCGCCCACCAGGTAGGTGGAGGCGACCCGCGTGATGTCGGCCGCGGTCAGGCGGCCGAAGGCGAGAGGCAGGTCCCAGGCGTAGCGCACGCCGCCGAACAGCGCCGCCTCTCCGAGCGCTGCCGCCCGCTCCGCCAGCCTCTCGGCCCGGAGCCGCTCCTCCCGCAGGATCCTGCCGACGCGGGCCCGGGTCTCCGCCTCCGTGAGCCCGCGCTTCTTGAAGGCGACGATCTCCTGGAGGGCCGCCGCGGCGGCCGCGTAGGACAGCTCGGGGCTGGCGGGCGTGATCCCCACGTACAGCACGCCGGCGTCTTCCAGGCGGTAGTAGGTGACCTGGGAGGCCGTCCCGGCCTGCGCGCGCGCCAGGGCGGAGGCGATCGGCGATCCTCCCAGGTCCCCGAGCGCCCGGGCGATCACCTCCATCGCGAGCCTGTCGGGGTGCCTGTAGCCGGGTCCCGTGAAGGAGAGCGTGGTCCAGGCGTCCTTCAGATCGAGCCTCTTCTCGATGTCGGTGTGCCCCGGGAAGGCGGACGGGGCCGGCGGCTTCGACGGCAGCGTGGTGCTCCGGGCCGCCTTCCCGAAGGCCGCCTCGGCCAGGGCGAAGGCGCGCGCCGGGTCGAGATCCCCCGCCTGCACCAGGGCCATGTTGTTGGGCACGTAGAGATTCCGGTAGAAGGCCGCGAGCGGCTCCCGCTTCAGGGTGCCGAGCGTGCGGATGTTCCCCAGGGGAGGGTAGCGGTACGGGTGGCCGGGGAAGGCGGCGCGCATCGTCTCCAGGAAAGCGACGGAGGAGGGCTCGTCGTAGTAGTTCCGGATCTCCTGGTGGAGCGCTCCGAGTTCCTGCTCGATCTCGGTATCTTTAAGGTCGGCCCGGAACGCCACCGCCGCGACCGCCGCCAGGAGATCCGGCAGCGCCGAGGAGGAGGCCGTGGCGGTGATGTAGGTGCGGTCGTAATTCGCGCGCACCTCCAACGACCCGCCCCAGCGATACGCCAGCCGCCGATATTCGAACGGGCCGGAGCCGCCGGCGCCGCGCTGCACCAGGTGCTCAAGGAAGTGCGCGTACCCCGCCGAGGTGTCGATCTCGTCCTTGCTGCCGGCGTGCACCCAGAGGTTCACCGAGACCAGCGGCACGGCGTGATCCTCGAGGACGACGAGCCTCAGGCCGTTTGGCAGGGTCCGGGTCTCCGGGACGCCGGGGGTGGCCAGGGAGGCGCCCAGAGGGATCAGGGTGCCGAGGGCCGCGACCACGATCCGCGGCGGAACTTTCGGACGATCCAGCATCGACACGGCCTCCTCTGAAAGCGAGGGATTATAGCGCCCCCTCCTGATGCCCCGGCGGAAATCTGACACCTCCCATGAACGTGGTGCCGGACGGCCATTCCCGAGAACACGCCCGGAAAATCCGCTTGCCTGATCGGGCCCGTCGGCGTATATGAAGGTCACTCTGCGCCACAGCTCAGCAGGCCGGTTCCAGAGGAGTTGGACACGGCCGGTTCGGGAGGGAGGGCCGGGTGTTTCTCGCGCCGGTCCGGGCGCTTCGGGAGGGGAGGATGAAAAGGCTCGTCGTGCTGGCTTTTTGCCTGTGGCCCGCCGTCGCCTACGGCCAGCAGGTTTATACGAACGCGGATCTCGTCAAATTCCAGGTTCCCGGCGCCTACACCAACGAGGATCTCCGGGCATTGCCACGTGTCCCGCCCTCTAGGGGTCCGGTCGCGCTTCCGCCGCCGGTCGAGGCGCCGCGGGTGGAGGCCGGCGAGCTGCAGAGCGTGTTCGAGGGCCTGCTGCGCGCCCGGCGTGCCCTCGCCGCCGAGCTGGCCTGGGAGCTTCAGAGGATCGAGGACTCCGAGTCGGCCTTCGCGGGCGCCGCGGACCGGGTGGAGCCGCGGCCGGGCTACCGCGCAAGGGTGGCCTCGCTGGTTGCGGAACTGAGAAAGAGAATCGCCCTGATCGACGCGGAGATCGAAGCCACGCTCGACGAGGCGCGGCGCGCCGGTGCCGCCCTCGAGGCCGGGGGACGGTCATGGTGATCTGGGGCGACTAGAGGGACTGCAGCAACCGCGTTCACCCCGCGCGCGAACGCGCCACAACGCGCCCCTCGACCGGGGCGCACCTGCCTCAACGGGAAGCGCCACGGGCGGCTGCGACACCGCCCGTGGCGCAAACGTCTTCTGGCGACGGATCAGGACGCCGCGTGCCCGTGGCTGATCTTGTCGACCGCTTCGATGAGCGATTCGAGCTGGAACGGCTTGCTGAGAAAGCCGGCCCCGATCGACCCGAGGTGGTCCACCGTGCTCTGGCCGAAAAGGATGCCGGATATGAAGAGGATCCTGTCGGCAAGGTGGGGGCAGATCCTCTTGATCTCCTGGGCGAGAATGAAGCCGTTCATGTCCGGGAGGAGCAGATCCAGGATGATCATCGAGTAGGCGCCGCTCCGCACCTGGGTGAGGGCCTCCTGGCTGTTGGTGGCGGTGTCGATGGTGTAACCGCACCCCTCCAGGGTTTCGCGTACCAGATCGAGGATCGTGGCGTCGTCGTCGACGAGGAGGATCCTGGTTGCGGGGGGCATGGGCCTCCGGGGCCGCGAGTGGCCGACGGTCTCCAATATAGGAGGCCGTGGAAGGAACGCAAGCGGATGAGCACGGCCCGGTGCATCCCCGTCAGGAGATTGGCGCCGGAGGGCCGCGGGCGGGGGCTATAATCCCCGCCGATGGGGGCCCTGCAGGGAGCCTGGTCGCGGCGGGAGGGGATCTCCCTTCTTTTTTTTCTGGCGGCGGCCGCAGCTTTGAGGTTTCACGATCTCTCGTCGCTGCCGCCGGCCCACTACCGCGACGTGGCCCTCACGGCCATGGACGCGCTGCGCGCCGCGGCCGGCCATCCCCGGCTCCACTACACCTACGACGAGGGGCTCTACTCGAACCTGATGGGGATCGGGTTCCTGATCTTCGGCGCCTCCGACTGGAGCGTGCGGGCCCCCGGCGCGCTCTTCGGCGTGCTCACCTGCTGGGGCGTCTACCGGCTGGGGAAGGCCCTCGGGGAGCGGCGCGCGGGGCTTTACGGCGCCGGCCTCCTGGCCGTCTCCTTCTGGCACGTCCTGCTGAGCCGGAGCGGGTTCCGCGCCATCCTCCTGCCGCTGCTCCTGGCCCTCGCCATGGCCCTGCTTGTCGAAGGCCTCGGGCGAACGCGCCCGTGGCGCGCGCTGTGGGGGGGAGCACTGTTCGGGCTCGGCGTCCACGTCTACCCGTCGATCCGCTTCGCGCCGCTCTTCCTGCTGGCCTATCTGCTGGCCGTCAGGCGCGCCGATCCCCAGGGCGGGCGCCGGGCGCTTCGCAGGCTGGCCCTGTTCGCCGGCGCGGCGTTCCTGGTGGCGCTTCCGATGCTCCTGAATTACCTGATGCACCCCGAGCACTTCAGCTACCCGCACCGCATCGTGTGGATCTTCAGCCCCCGGCTCGAACCGGGGCTGGCGGGAGCGTACTTCAGGGACAACGTCCTGAAGACGCTCCTGATGTTTCACGTGCGGGGCGACGAGAACTGGCGCCACAACCTCTCCGGGGCGTCGCTCCTCGACCCTCTGACGGGCGCCCTGCTGCTGCTGGGGCTGTTCTCCCTGTTCCGGCCCCCGCGCGCCGCGCCGATCCGCACGCTGCTCGTCTCCTGGATCGTGGCGATGGCCGTGCCCAACCTGGTGTCGGTCGATGGTGTGCCGCACGGCCTGCGCACCTCGGCGGCCCTGCCCGCCCTGGCGCTCGTCGCCGGGATCGGGCTGGCGGTGCTCGAGGACCTCCTGGCGCGCCGCGCCGTGCGGCGGGTCGCCCCCGCCGTCCCTCTGGCGGCGCTCCTCCTCCTGGGAGGCTGGACCGCCCACCGCTACTTCGTGGTGTGGGGCAAGGATTCGAAGGTCGTGCAGGAGCATGACGGCGCCTTCCGGGCGGCGGCGCGTGTCCTGCTGGCCGCGCCCGCCGGCGTGGAGCGGTTTCTGCTGGCGAACGGCGGCGGCTACCCCGCCTACGGGCACCCGGCGGAAACGCAGGCCTATCTCTTCGAGATGCGTGACGCCGCTCCGATCGTGCTGGGACCCGGGGACGCGCCGCGGATGGTCCTGCAAGGGCGGCCGGCGCTGGTGGCGTTCGTGCGCCGGGACGAACGGGCGCTCCAAATCATTCAGGACCTGAACCCCGGGGCCCCGATCCGCCTGATCGAGTCGCCCGGCCTGTCTCCCGAGAGCCCCGTCTACCGCATCAACTGATCCGCCCCGGGAGGGGCCGGCGGCGCGCCCTCAGCGCGCCACGACGCGCCCCGCCCCGGAGGTTGCGGCCGTGACCAGGACCCTGAGCCGGACGACCGCCTCCTCCGGCGAGGCGCACTCGTCGACGTCGAGGAAGTTCACCTCGTCGCGGTGCTTTCTGAGGAAGGAGCCGATGAGCTGCCAGTCCACGTCGATCCCGGATGCCCCGCAGCCGGCGTCCCCGGCGGGCGCCTGCACGCGCCGCCTCGCCCGGGCGGGGAAATAGGCGGCGGCGACGCGGGCCGTGGCGCCGCGCCAGGGTTCGCCGGAGTGGTCTCCCGGCACGCCGCGCACGCGCCCGAGGTAGCGACCCGACTTCAGAAGGTGCAGCGTGCAGGTGCCGACGGCCTCTCCTCCCGCCCCGGTGTCGCCCAGGACCACCACGAGGTTGAGGCGCGGCCCGTAGGGCGCCGGTCGCTCGCGCACGTCGAACTGGCGGTTGAGGCGGGCGCGGTGCTCGGAAAGGAGGGCGGCCTCGAGAAGTGTCGCCTCCAGCTCCGAGGCGGCGGCGTCGAATTCCAAACGGCGCACCTGCTCCAGGAGGGAGCGCCCCTTGGGGGTGGCGCGGGCGGAGGGGGTGAAGTACGAGGAGACGCGCGCGCGCAGGTTCTTCGCCTTGCCGATGTAGATCACCTCGCCTTTCCCGTCCAGGAAGCGGTATACGCCCGGGCCCGAGGGGAGCGCCCTCAGGTCATCGGCGGTGAAGGCGTAGCGTGAGAGGTCAAGGGGGGCCGCCGGCATGTCCTGGTACTCGAGCAGGGCGTCGAGCGAGTCGATGCCGCGCTTCTCGAGGATCGGGAGCAGCCGCAGGAACGCCTCGGCCACCATCCGGACCCGCCCCCGGCAGTCGTCCGGGCCGCGCGTCTCGAGGCAGAGCGCCGCGGCCAGGTCGAGCGCCGCGTGGTTGGCCTTCAGGCCGAGGAGCAGGTGGCCCAGCTTGGCGGCGGAGATCACCGCCGGCTGGAAGGCAAGGCCCGCCCCCGCGCAGGCCCGCCGGATCGGCTCGACCTCCCGGCCGGCCCGGTGGCAGACCACCGGCAGGTCCCCCACCGTTTCCAGCAGGACCTCCAGGTCGGCGTTCGACAGGCCCGGGAACTCCCCCCGGCCCGGGCGCGCATCCCCGGCATCGGTGTCCTCCGGGCCGGCGTCGTCCAGGGCCCAGGGCGGCAGGTGCTCCTCCTGGCAGGGCTCCCCGGCGACGACCGGCAGGAGGCTCGCGGTGCGCACGGCGCCGCTGCCGCCGGGGCCCGCTCCATCCGACGCCAGCGCCACGAAGTCGCGCAGCGTCGCCGCTGGGGACGGCCCCTTCAGCGAGGCCACGGGGGAGTCGCGCCGCGGGGCTTCCCGGGAGCCGGGCGGCGTCGGAACGACGCTCGCGACGCGCCGGGGCGCCAGCGTCCATCCCTCGCCGGGGCGGTGGATCACGCCCGGCAGGGTGGCCAGGAAGGGCGCCAGCAGGCGGCGGCAGGTCTCCTCGTCCCCGCGATCGATGCGCAGGAAGCGAGAGGCCAGGTCGCGGCTGCTCTCGGGTCGCCCGGTCGTCTTGAGATGCGCCAGGATGGCGTCCTGGATCGCGGGGGTCTTCATCCGTGGATCAGGTCCCCATCGTGGGGGCGGGCGGGACCACTGATTCTACCCCAGGCTCCTGGCGCGCGCTCACGGCGCCTCTCCGACCAGGGCCAGCACCCCCGTGTGGGTGAACAGGAGGTTCGCGCCGCGCAGGGGGGCGATCTCGGCGTTCCCGAAAAAACCGATGATCGGCAGATCGCCGAGGCTACCCGAGATGTAGGCCGTGTCGATCCCCGGCACTCCGTGCAGGGAGGCGCCGCGGGCGGCGCAGTTGAAGTAGAAGCCGAAGCGGCAGCCTTTCCCGGTCGCTTCCTGCCGCACCCGGCGCAGCATCTCCTTCAGATCCTCCCGGGCCGCCTGGGCCTCCCGCAGCACCAGGATCACAAGTTGTCCCTCCCGGATGGTCGCCCCAAGCACGAGAGCGCCGCGTTCCTCGTCGGCGCCGACGAGAGGCCGCACGAGATACTCGCCGGGCAGGATTGTCTCCTGCGCGGGGTCGGGGGGCAGCCCGAGTAACAGGTGCGCCCCCAGGCGGCCGAGAGAATCGCGCAGCGCTCCGGGAAGGCGCGAGCGCAGCACCTCGACGGCGGGGCGGCCGTCCAGCTCGAGGATGACGTTGCCCTCGCCGCGCGTCACCCGGCAGGGTTCGCCCAGGGGCTGGCACCCCTGCGTGATGCCGATGAGGCAACGCAGGCCGCCCCTGAGGTACAGCCCCGAGAGGGTCCGGGTGGCGACGTTCCGGCCGCAGAACTGGAAGGTCCCGTCCGCCGAGGGGTCGCCCGAGGCGGCGGCGCCGATCGCCTCGGTGCCGGGGGTGGCGCGGCCGATCGCCTCCAGCAGGAGATCGGGCCGCGCCGCGAGCGGATCGGGGAGAAGGACGAGCAGGCCCGTCGCGTCACCGTCCCCGACCTGTCGGCCGATCTCGGCCGCGGCCGCCTCGGGATGGTCCCGGTCGAGCGGCGCGAACAGCATCGTCGCCGCGATCCGGTCGGAGCGGACGGCCAGGACGGCGACGGCCGGCCGCCCCTCCACCTCCTGCGCGCCGGTGAGGACTCCCCAGGCGCTGCACCCCACGGTGAGAGCGGTCCCCAGAGTCCGCTGCACCTCCGCCAGGAGCGCCCCGTAGTGGGGCCGGTGCGGGGAGGTGGCGAACACCACGCCCCAGTCGGCCCGATCGGAGCCGCAGCGCTCCAGCGCCTGGCGCGCTGCGGCGGCCCCCGCCTGGGCGGCGTCAGCCTCGGTGGAGAGCCCCACGCCGGCCATGGTGGACATGCCGTCACGATACCACGCTCGGCGCGGCGCCGATCGTGATTGACCGCGCCTGCGTGGGCGCGTAGCATTAGGGTGACCGTCCGCCGCGCTCCGGTTTTAGCCCGCGGCACGGAATCTCCATGAAGCCCGATATCCGCGCTCTCGTCCGCCAGCGGCTGCTCCTCTACGACGGAGGGATGGGGACGATGCTGTTCGCCGCCGGCCTGCTGGACGGTGAATCGCCGGAGCCCTGGAACTGGGAGAAGCCAGAGATCGTCGATGCCGTGTACCGCGCCTACTACGAGGCCGGATCGGACGTCGTCCAGACGAATACCTTTGGAGGCACGCCGATCAAGCTGGCCGAGCGCGACCTTCAGGAGAGGACCTACGAGGCGAACTGTCTGGCCGCGAAGAACCTCAAGGCGCTCTGCCCGGCGGACCGCTACACTGCGGGAGACGTCGGCCCGACCGGCAAGTTCATGAAGCCGATGGGGGAGTACACGCGGGAAGAGTTCGAGGCGGGCTTCGAGGCCCAGCTGCACGGCCTCGTGGACGGGGGCGTCGACATGATCTCGATCGAGACCATGTACTGTCTTCAAGAAGCACTGTGCGCCCTGCGGGCCGCCCGGAAGGTCTGCAGCCTGCCGGTGGCGGTCTGCATGACGTTCGACCGGAACCCGCGCGGCTTCTTCACTCTCATGGGCGAGACGGTGCCGGCCTGCCTGGAAGCCCTGGAGGACAACGGGGCCGACATCGTCGGGAGCAACTGCTCGCACGGCAGCCCGGTGTTCATCGATCTCGCGAGGGTCCTGCGGGACAGCACCGATCTGCCGGTCATCGTGCAGCCCAACCGCGGCAAGCCGGTCCTGGAGAGGGAGGCGATGGTCTACAAGCAGACCGCCGAAGAGTTCGCCGCCGACGCCGCGACGATCGCCTCCCTGGGCGTGAACGTCATCGGCGGCTGCTGCGGCACGACCCCGGAGTTCATCGCCCTGTTGCGCTCCCGCCTGCGCGCCTCCCCGGGCGCTGCGCCGCGGGGGGAGGGCCCGCGGTGAGCCTCCTGCCCACCTTCCGCCCGCGCATCCAGGTCCTCTCGCAGGAGTTCATCGAGCGCGTCATCGACGAGGCGTTCGAGGTGCTGGAGACGATGGGCCTGCAATTCGAGCACCCCAAGGCCCTGGCGATCCTGGGGGAGCACGGCCAGCGGATCGAGCGCGAGCGGGAGCGCGCCTACCTGCGCCGCGACTTCGTCGAGAAGGCGATCGCCTCCGCGCCGAAGAGCTTCAAGATCTGGAACGTCGCCGGGGACGCCGCGATCGAGGTCGGGGGGGACAACGTCACCTACGACCCGGGATCGGCGGCCATCAAGATGCTCGAGGCGGACGGCCGGGTGAGGCCCTCCACCTCCGCCGACTACGTCACCCTGTCGCGGCTGGTGCAGCAGCTCCCGCACATCCGCGCCCACTCCACGTCCCTGGTCCCCTCGGACGTGCCGAACGAGGTCTCCGACTTCGTCCGTCTCCACCTCGCCGTGCAAAACTGCAACAAGCCGGTCGTCACCGGGCTGTTCCGGGAGGAGTCGTTCGCGGCGATGCTCGAGATCCTGACGATCGTGCGCGGATCGGAGAAGGCCGCGGCGGAGAAGCCGCTGGCGATCTTCGACGCCTGCCCCTCGTCGCCCCTGCGCTGGAGCGTGCTGACCTCCGAGAGCATCATGCAGTGCGCCCGGCACAACCTCCCGTCCGAGATCATCTCCGTCCCGCTGACCGGCGCCACCGGACCGGTGACCCTCTCGGGGACATTGGTCGTGCACACGGCGGAGAACCTGGCCGGCATCGCCCTGGCGCAGGCGGTCAGGCCGGGCGCCCCGGTGGTCTACGGCGGCGCCCCGTGCCTGATGGACATGCGGGCCGGCCAGACGCCGTTCGGGTCGATCGAGACCTACATGATCGACTGCGCCTACGCCCAGATCGGCAAGACGTTCGGGTTCCCGGTCCACGCCTACATCGGCCTGTCCGACTCCAAGGTCGTGGACGCGCAGGCGGGGTACGAGACCGGCATCGGGGTGATGTTCGCCGCCCTCGCGGGGATCAACATCGCCTCGGGGGTCGGCATCCTCGACTTCATCACCTGCCAGAGCCTGGAGAAGCTGGTGATCGACAACGAGCTGTGCGGCATGGCCTACCGGCTGATCGACGGGATAAAGCAGCGCCACGAGAAGATGGCGCTGGATTTCCTGCCCGACGCGGTCAAAGCCGGCCACTTCCTCGGCCACCCGACGACCCTCAAGCTGTTCCGCGAGGAGGGATACATGCCGGGGAAGGCCGTGGATCGCGCCTCGGCGCCGCCGGGCGGCGGCGGGCCGTCCGACTACCAGCGCGCCCGGGGGATCGTCCGCGATCTGCTCGCCCGGGAGCCGTTCCGCCTGCCGGAGGCGACGGTGCGCGAGCTCGACCGGGTCGTCCTCAGCCAGGCGCGGGAGTTCGGCATGGAGGCGCTCCCGGCCATGCCCGGCTGAACGGCGCGACACCGGCGAACCCCATGTGCCCCGCGTCCTCCCGTCCCCGAGCCGAAGTTCACGTCCTCGACCCGCTGCCGATCAGCGTGGCGCGGCCGCTGGTCCTGATGCGCCTGGGCTACAGGCGGCCGGCCCAGGTGCCCGAGAGAACCTCCCATATGATCGTGGAGGTCATGGAGAGGGGGCGGGGCCTCCTGGCGCCGAGAGTGATCTACGGGGAGTTCGAGGTCCACACCTCCCCTCCGGACCGGACGGAGATCGGCGGCGCGCTCCGCGCCTCGAGCCGGTCGCTCTGCGAGCGCCTCGCCGGCTGTCGCACGGCCGTGCTGTTCGCCGCCACCATAGGCCCCGCCCT
>JACQNT010000083.1 GCA_016202915.1 Acidobacteriota bacterium | reverse complement strand
GGCGCGGGAGCGCCGCGGCGGGCCGCGCCGGTGGGCGGGTTGGGCCCAACCCGGCGCGGCGACGCCGCCCCCCGCAAGGCGGAGCGGCCGCCACCAGAAAGTGGGGACGTCTCAGAAGTGCGGGTCAGAGGACCTGGTGGATGAAGCCGCCGCCCAGGAGCAGGTCGCCGTCGTAGAGCACCACCGCCTGGCCGGGCGCGATGGCGCGCTGGGGCTCGTGAAACAGGACCCGGAAGCGGCCCCCGGGGAGGGGCTCGACGCGGGCGGCGGCGCCGCGGTGGGAGGAGCGGATCCGGGCGGTCGCCTCCAGGGGCTCGCGCGGCTCGGGGATCGATATCCAGTTGGCGCGATCGGCGACCAGGCCGGAGCGGTACTGCTCGCTCTCGTCGCCGACGATCACCCGGTTCGTCGCGGCGTCGAGGGCGACGACGTACAAAGGCCGGCTGGAGGGGACGCCCAGGCCCTTCCTCTGGCCGACCGTATATCCGGCCAGCCCGGTGTGCCGGCCGCGCACGCTCCCCTTCGTGTCCACGATCTCACCCGGATCCCCCGCTCCCGACCCCTCCCGGCGCAGGAAGTCGCGGTAGTCGCCGTCGGGGACGAAGCAGATGTCCTGGCTCTCCGGCTTGTCGGCGTTCGGCAGGGCGTGCGCCGCCGCCAGCGCCCTCACCTCCCCCTTGTCGAGGCCGCCCAGCGGAAAGATCGCCCGGGCCAGCTGCTCCTGGGTGAGATCGAACAGGAAGTACGACTGGTCCTTGGCGCGATCGTGCGCCTGCCTCAAGATACGCCGCCCGGTGGCCGCGTCGCTCCCGGTGCGGGCGTAGTGGCCCGTGGCGATGCGCTCCGCCCCCAGGGCGGCGGCCCGCGCCGCCAGGTGGCGGAACTTCGGCCCGCTGTTGCACCGCACGCAGGGCACCGGGGTGCGGCCGTCGCGGTACTCCGACACGAAATCCTCGATGACGTCGCGCCGGAACTCGCTTTCCATGTTGAGGACGTAGAACGGGATCCCCAGGCGGTCCGCCACCGCGCGGGCGTCGTGGAGGTCGCGGGGCGAGCAGCAGCGGCCGTAGACCGGGCGGCCGTCGCGGGTGCGGTCGTAGAGCTGCATCGACAGTCCGACCACGGGCTCCCCGGCGTCCCGCAGGAGGAGCGCCGCGACCGAGGAGTCCACCCCTCCGCTCATCGCAACCGCCACGCGGCTCATCCCAGCGCCTCCAGATCCGACTCCGTGTCCGTCATGATGAGCATCAGGCGGGTCCCGCCGATGCGGAACTCCGCCCGGTTGTCGATCTCGCTCTGGGAGATCTTGACCTCGTTGACGAAGGTGCCGTTGGTGCTGCCCAGATCGCGCAGCACGACGCGCTGGCCGCGCACCTCGATGCTGGCGTGCTGCCGCGACACCTCGGAGTCATTGATCACGATGTCGGCCTCGCCCCGGCCCAGCACGACGCGCGGCCGGTCCACCTGGAAAATCCGCCCGCTGTCCCTGCCGTCGAGCACGGCGAGGGAGATCCGCCTCCCCGGCGGCATGGCGAGGTCCCCTCCGGGGACCCGGGCGCTTCTGGAGAGGAGGTTGGCGTCGACGTCGAGGCGCGTGGTCTGGTCCCCCGGATCGGCCGCCGTCACCGCGATCGTCGTCCGGCAGTTCGGGCAGCGGACGGTGGCCGACGGGCGCCCCCCGAGCTTGCGGACATCGAAGCTGTACTTCTTGCCGCAGCCGCCGCACGAGACGATCATCGGCGCGCTCTCACCGGTGCGGCGGCGGCCCCGAGCCGGGCGCGCCCGAGGACCCTCTCGAGGGCCGCCAGGAACCCGTCGATGTCCGCGTCGGTCGTGGTATGGCCGAGGCTGACGCGGATGGAGGATCCCGACGCCTCCGGAAGGCCCATCGCCTCCAGCACGTAGGAATGCCGGATGGCGCCCGCCGAGCAGGCCGAGCCGGCCGACACGGCGACTCCTTCGAGATCCAGTCCGATGACCAGCGTCTCCCCGCTCACCCCCTCGAAGGCCAGGCTGCTGGTGTTCGGAACGCGGGGCGCCGCGCCGCCGTTGACGCGCGCTCCCGGCATGCGCGCCAGGACGGCCGCCTCGAGGCGATCCCTGAGGCCGGCGAGCCGGGCGCCCTCCTCCGCGAGCGCCCGGAAGGACGCCACGGCCGCCGCCCCGCAGCCGGCGATCGCGGCCACGTTCTCCGTCCCCGGGCGGCGATTGAGCTCCTGGCCGCCGCCCTTCAAGAGAGGCCGGAGCGCCAGGCCCCGGCGCACGTACAGCGCCCCGCACCCCTGCGGGCCGCCGAACTTGTGCCCGGCGAGGGACAGCAGATCGACGTGGAGCGCGGCGACGTCCACGGGGATCTTGCCGGCCGCCTGCGCCGCGTCGCAGTGAAACGGCACGCCGCGCCGGCGCAGCTCCCGGCCGACGGCGGCGACCGGCTGCACCGTGCCGACTTCGTTGCTGGCCAGCATGAGGGAAACCAGGGCGGTGCCCGGGCCGGCCCGGTCCAGCACCTCCTGCGCGTCCACCACGCCCGACCGATCGGGTCGCACGCGCCCCACCTCGAAGCCGCGGCGCTCCAGGTCCTCCATCGGCCCCAGCACCGAAGGGTGCTCGATCGCCGAGGTCACCAGCCGGCGCGCTCCGGCCGCGCCCTCGGCCAGCGCGGCACCGTAGATCGCCAGGTTGTTCGCCTCCGTTCCTCCCGCGGTCAGCACCAGGTCCTCTGGAGGAGAGCCGACGAGCCGGGCGATCGCCCCCCGCGCCGACTCGACCGCCATCCTGGCGCGGTGGCCGAACGCATGAACGCTCGACGGGTTGGCGTCCGTTCCCTCGAGGTGGCGCCGCATCGCGTCGCGGGCCTCCGGGCGCAGCGGGCTCGTGGCGTTGTGATCGAGGTAGATCGGGACCATCGCCCGGAACCTAGCACAGGAGCGGCTTCCTTGACAATAATCCGAAGCGGGTGCTAGATTCCGTGCTTCCGCGCCGCGGCCTCACCATGGGTCGACAACGTGATCGCGAGCTTCGCAGGACATGCGACCCCTCGACTTCAAGGACACGCTGAACCTTCCGCGCACCGACTTCCCGATGAAGGGAGACCTGCCGCGCCGTGAGCCGCTCCTGCTCGGCGCCTGGGACCGGCTGGACGTCTACGAGACGATCCGCCGCGCGCGCCGCGGCCGGCCGCGGTTCACGCTGCATGACGGCCCTCCGTACGCCAACGGCCACATCCACCTGGGACAGGCGCTCAACAAGATCCTGAAGGACATCGTGGTGAAGTCGCGCACCATGATGGGGTACGACGCGCCCTACCTGCCGGGCTGGGACTGCCACGGCCTCCCGATCGAGCACCACGTGGACAGGGACCTGGGGCCGAAGAAGGCGGCGATGACGCCCCTGCAGATCCGGGCCTCCTGCCGCGCCTACGCCGAGAAGTTCATCGCCATCCAGAGGGAGGAGTTCCGCCGTCTCGGTGTCTTCGGAGACTGGCGCGAGCCGTACCTCACCATGGACCCGGCCTACGAGGGGACGATCGTGGAGCAGATCGGGCGGTTCGCCGAACGCGGCAACATCTACCGCGACAAGCGCTCCGTCCACTGGTGCCCGCAGTGCGCCACCGCGCTGGCCGAGGCCGAGGTCGAGTACGAAGACCACGCCTCGCCCTCCATCTACGTGCGCTTCCCCTACAGGTCGGAAGAACTCGCGAGGCGGTTCCCGGCCCTGGAGGGGCGGAAGGTGTCCGTCCTGATCTGGACGACGACGCCCTGGACCCTTCCGGCCAACGCCGCGATCGCCTTCCACCCGGACTTCGAGTACCAGTTCGTGGACCTGGGCGACGAGGTGCTGCTGGTCGGCGCCGACCTGGTCGCCGGGGTGATGGCACTGAAGCGGACGCAGCCGCGCGCCATCCTCGGATCCCTCAGGGGCCGCGAGCTGGAAGGCCTGGGCTCGGCGTCCGCGCCCTACCCCTACGCCACGGGAGGCGCCGCCCGGATCGTCCTGGGGGAGTACGTGACGCGCGACACGGGAACGGCGGCGGTGCACACGGCGCCGGGCCACGGGTTCGACGATTTCCTGACCGGCCGGAAGTACGGCCTGCCGATCTTCTCGCCGGTGGACGACCGGGGGCGCTTCGCGGCGGAGGCCGGGCCGTTCGCCGGGATGAAGGTGCTCGACGCCAACGCCGCGATCGTCGACGACCTGAGGCGGCGGGGCCTGCTCTACCACGCCGAGACGATCACCCACAGCTATCCGCACTGCTGGCGGTGCAAGCAGCCGATCCTCTTCCGGGCCACGGAGCAGTGGTGGATCGCCCTGGACCGGAACGACCTGCGCCGCAGGTGCCTGGAGGCCATCAGCGGCGTCTCCTGGATCCCTGAGGGCGGGGCGCTGCGCATCGGCGGGATGATCGGCACGCGCCCGGACTGGTGCATCTCCAGGCAGCGCGTCTGGGGCGTGCCTCTCCCCTTCCCGTTCTGCGCGGCCTGCGGAGGCGAGGTGGTCGATCCGCAGTTCATCGGCCGCACGGCCGAGCTGTTCCGCGTGCGCGGCAGCGACGCCTGGTTCATGCCCGAGGAGTTCGACCGCCTCGCGGCCGGGATCTCCTGCCCGCGCTGCGGAGGGCGGGAGCTGAAGCCGCGCAACGAGATCGTGGACGTGTGGTTCGAATCGGGGGTCTCGTACCTCGCCATCCAGGAAGCGCGCGGCTACCCCTGGCCGAGCGATCTGTACCTCGAGGGGAGCGACCAGCACCGGGGCTGGTTCCACTCCTCCCTGCTGGTCGCCGTCAACGATCGCGGCACGGCCCCCTACCGGAGCGTCCTGACGCACGGCTTCACCCTGGATGGCGAGGGCCGCAAGATGTCGAAGTCCCTGGGGAACGTGATCCCTCCCCAGGAGGTCATCAAGCAGCACGGGGCGGACGTCCTGCGGCTCTGGGTCGCGATGGTCGATTTCCTCGAGGACATGCGGCTGTCAACGGAGATCCTGACGCGCAACGCCGAGGCCTACCGCAAGATCCGCAACACCTGCCGCTTCATCCTGGGCAACCTGTACGACTTCGAGCCGTCCGCGGACGCCGTGCCGCCGGCGCGGCTGGAGGAGATTGACCGGTGGGCCCTGCACCAGCTGAACCGGGTGATCGCGCGCGTGCGCTCGGCGTACGAACGCTACGAGTTCCACCTGGCGACGCAGGAGATCCACCGCTTCAGCACGGTGACCTTGAGCGCGCTCTACCTCGACATCCTCAAGGACCGCCTCTACACCAGCGCCGCGGACGCGCCGGCGCGCCGCTCGGCGCAGACCGCCCTGCGGCTGATCCTGGAGGCCCTGACCCGGATGATGGCGCCCATCCTGTGCTTCACCGCCGAGGAGGTCTGGCAGGCGATCGCCCGCCGCCGCGACGGGGACCCGATCGCCTCCTCGGTGCACGCGCAGGATCTTCCCGGGCCCGTCCCGCTGCCCGCGGAGGATCAGCTCCTCCCGGCCTGGGACTCCCTCCTCGAGGTGCGGGAGGAGGTGCTCAAGGGCTTGGAGATCGTGCGGGCGGGCGGCCGCCTCGGCAATGCCCTCGAGGCGCACGTGACGCTGCAGGCGCCGGAGGATCTGCGCCGCCTGCTCGAGCGCTATTCCGGTGTCCTGCCGTCCCTGTTCATCGTCTCCCGGGTGACCCTCGGCGAGGTGCCGGCGCCCACCCACGCGAGCGAGCGGATCCCCGGCCTCAGGATCGGCATCGCGCCCGCGCCCGGGACGAAATGCGCGCGCTGCTGGAACGTCACCGAGGATGTCGCCGCCGATCCCGCCCTCGGGGTCCTGTGCGCGCGCTGCGTCCGGGTGGTCCGGCCGATGCTCAGGGCGAAAGGGGCCGGAGTTTGATGCGCGGCGGGCTGCTGCGGGTGGCCTACGGCCTCCTCTCTCTGTGGATCTTCGCCCTCGATCAGGTCTCCAAGGAGATGGTCGTCTCCCGCATGACGCTCTATTCCTCGGAGCCGGTCATCCCGGGGCTGTTCCACTTCACGCTGGTCACCAACCGGGGGGCCCTGTTCGGGCTGTTCCACGACCTCGCGGACCCCTACCGGGCCGTCCTGTTCACCGCGGTCCCGATCCTGGCGATCCTCCTGGTGCTGGCGTTCCAGTATCGCACCGGCATCGGCGAGGCCGCGACGCAGGCGGGCTTGGCGCTGATCCTGGGCGGCGCCATGGGGAACCTCGCGGATCGCCTGCGCCTGGGCTACGTGATCGATTTCGTCGACGTGTTCCTCGGGGAGCGTCACTGGCCGGCGTTCAACGCCGCCGACGCCTCGATCTGCGTCGGCGTGGGCCTCCTGGTCTTCAACCTAACGACCAGGGGCCGGCGACTCCGGGCGGCCGCGCCGCCTCAGGCCTGAGTCATGTATCCCGTCCTGTTCGATCTGCACCTGGGCCGGCTGGGCCAGTTCACCATCGGCACCTACGGCCTGTTCTATGCCGTCGGGTTCCTGCTGGCGCTGCGCCTGGCCGTCGGATACGCGCGCCGGGACGGGATCGAATCGGCCCGCGTCGTGGACCTCGGGATCGTCACCCTTCTGGCCGGCTTCATCGGCGCCAAGGTCCTCCTGTACCTCATCGACGCGCGCTTCTACATCGAGAACCCGCGGGAGATCTGGACAAGCCTGCGATCGGCCGGGGTGTTCTACGGCGGCTTCACCCTCGCCGTGGCCGCCGCCCTCCTGTACATCCGCCGCCACCGCCTCCCGCTCGGGCGGATCGCCGATCTCTCCGCGCCGGCGCTGGCCCTGGGCCAGGCGATCGGGCGGCTCGGCTGCTTCGCGGCCGGCTGCTGTTACGGCAAGGCCTGCGATCTCCCCTGGGCCGTCACCTTCACCAATCCGCTGGCCTACCGGCTGACGGGCGTCACGCTCGGCGCCCCCCTGCACCCGACCCAGATCTACCACGCCCTGGCGGACCTCCTGATCCTGGCGGTCGCCGCGCGCCTGCTGCCGCGGCGCCGCTTCCCGGGCCAGGTTTTCTGGGTCTACCTCCTGCTCTACGCGGTCCTGAGGTTCGTCGTCGAGATCTTCCGCGGGGACGAAGCCCGCGGCATGTTCTTCGGCGGCGCGCTCTCCACGTCCCAGCTGATCTCGGTGCCGGTCGCCCTCCTCGCTGCCGTCATGCTCTACGCCCTGCCCCGCCGGGCCGCGGCCCGGGCGGGGCGGGGCGGCGCGTGAAGCCGTGCGCGGCGACCCCGGAGCGCCCGCGGCCGGCCGTCGCCTCCGGATCGACCTGCCGCTGTCCCGCCGCGGCGAGCGTCTCGATCTGGCGCTGGCGGCGCTCCTGCCGGACCAGAGCCGCGCCGCCCTCCAGCGACTGATGCGCGAGGGGCGGGTGCTCCTCGCCGGCGGGCCCGCCCGCGCCTCATACAGGGTCCGCGGGGGGGAGCGCGTGGTGGTCGACCTGCCCTTCCCGCCGCCATCCACCCTCGAGCCGGAGGATCGGCCGCTCGACGTCCTTCACGAGGACGCCGACCTGCTGGTCATCAACAAGCCGCCGGGGATGACGGTCCACCCCGGCGCGGGAAGGAGAAGCGGCACCCTGGTGAACGCCCTCCTGCACCACTGCCGGGACCTCTCGGGGATCGGTGGGATCCTCAGGCCCGGGATCGTGCACCGTCTCGACCGGGAGACCTCGGGTGTTCTGGTGGTGGCCAAGAACGACGCGGCGCACCGCGACCTGTCCGACCAGTTCAAGGCGCGCACCGTGAGCAAGATCTACGAGGCGCTCGTCCGGGGCAGGCCGCGGCTGGCCCAGGGGACCCTCGACGCGGCGATCGGCCGCCACCCGGTCGCCCGGACCAGGATGGCGCTGCGCCGCTCCGGCCGCGCGGCGCGCACCGCCTACCGCCTCGTCCTTCCTCTCGGGATCGTCTCGCTCCTGGAAGTCCGGCCCGAGACCGGGCGGACGCACCAGATCCGGGTCCACCTGAGCGCCCTCGGTCATCCCGTCGTCGGCGACACGCTGTACGGCGGGGCGCGCTTCCACGAAGCCCGCGACAGGCGCGCCCGGGAGGCGCTCCTGGCCTACCACGGCTTGGCGCTGCACGCCCGCAGTCTCGGCTTTCACCATCCCCGGACCGGCGCCTTCTGCGCGTTCGCGGCGCCGCGCCCCCGCGATCTGGCGGACCTCATCGCCGCGCTCGCGGCCCTGCAGGGCGCCCCGGCGGGGGGTCCATGAAGGACAGGTTCGCGATCCTGGGAGCCGGCCGCCTGGGACGGACCCTGGGCCGGCTCCTGGAGCGCCGCGGGCTGGAGCCGGGAGGCATCTCCTGCCGCACCCTGCGATCCGCGCGCCTAGCGGTCGCCTTCATCGGCGGGGGCCGCCCCACGACCTCCAACACCCGCGCCGCCGACGGATGCGGCCTCGTCCTGATCTGCACCCCCGACCGGATCATCGTTTCCGTGGCGCGGGAGCTGGGCGATTCCGGTCTCCCCTGGGCCGGGAAGGTGGTGGCCCATACCAGCGGTGCGATCTCCTCCGCGGCGCTCGAGCCGATCCGCCGGCGCGGCGCCCGGGTGGCGTCCCTGCACCCCCTCGCCAGCGTCGCGGAGGCGCGCGCCGCGCCGCGCCGCCTGGCGGGAACTCCCTGCGCCCTGGAGGGCGACCCGGGGGCGGTGCGCGTCCTGCGCGCCCTGGTCGTGTCGCTCGGGGGGACGCCGGTGGCGATCCCGCAGCAGGCCAAGGCCCTGTATCACCTGATCGCCTCTCTGCTGTCGAACGACCTGGTGGCGTTCCTGTCCTTCGGGTTCGACGCGGCCTCCGGGCTCGGCCTCGGGGCCCGCGAGGCGGCCCGCCTCTACCTGCCCCTCGTGCGGGGCACGGTCGAGAACGTGGCCCGCCTGGGCCCCGTCAGGGCCCTGACGGGGCCGGTATCGCGCGGGGACCTGTCGACGCTCCGCCTGCACGCGGAGGCGCTGAGGGCCCTTCCCGCCGACTTCCGGAGGGTGCACCGCCTGCTGGCGCTGCGCTCCATCGCCCTGGCCCTGAAAGCACGCACCGTCGGCCCCGAGGCCGCGGCGCGCATGGCGCGCCTGCTCGGATCCCTGCCTTGATTCACTCCTGAAGGGAAACTAGATTTCGCTGGAGGGTTGGCGCGATGTGCGGGTGTGTCCGGACGGCGGAGAAACGATGAAGCACGCCGGAGTGACGACGTGGGCCTGCCGATCGCTGTGGCGCGCGGAGGCGGGCCGTGGCGCGGGCCGCGTCTCAGATGAAGTCGATGCAGAACTGGAAGGACCCGTCCTCGCTCACCATCCCGGGAAGGTCCCCGCATTCGCTGAGCGGATCGCTCGACTGAAGGAAGCAGCAGCCGCAGGGGTCGCCCCTGCAGCTGAAGCTGTCCTGCCCCGAGATGACCTCGACATCCTTCGGCCAGGTGTGCAGGTTTCCCTGGCGATCGACGGCATCGATCCTGAACCTGAGAACGGAGCCCGGGGGAACCGGGAAGGGCACCTGGCGGTTGGCGCTCATGATGCAGTCCTGAAGGTAGAGAGAGCTGTTCTGGTTCACGAAGGCGAAGGCGCGCGTGAAGATCTCGTTGCCCAGAACTTCCTTGTTCGGGTCGTTCGAATCCACCAGGTAAATCGCACCCTGGCAGAAGCAGCTCCCGAACTCGTCGATGGTGCAGTCCTCGCCGACGCCCGATACTCTCTGGGCCTGGGGAAACTTGTTGGCGCTGCCGTCATTGAACAGCACGAGCGTCGTCTCGTTGGTGCTGCCCGGCAGGACGAAGCTCGAGGCGACGAGGAGGATGTTGCTCTGAGTGATCCGCTTCTGGTCGTCGCGGACGGTGTCGGGGTCGTCCACCTCGGCTTCGAAGATCACCTGGGTGTAGGTCCCGCCGATCACGATGGGAGGGGTCGCCTTCAGCCCCTGGCAGAGACAGTTCCCGAACTCATCGACCGGGGAGCCGAAGCTGCAGAACCTGGTCTCCATGATCCTGGAGAAGTCGCACTCTGCGCTCGCCGGCGTCAGCTGCGGCGACGTGGCCTCCGTCAGGTCAGGATTGAGGATCCTGAAGTTGAGGATCTTCGGGGGGTCGCCGAAAAGCTGCCGCTCGGGCGCCACGTCTTCGGTCTTGCTGCTGCCGAGAATCAGGAGGAGGGAGGCCAGGGGCGCCGCGGCGAGGACTCGTGTGAGCTGCATCAGGTCGAAGCCTCCAGGACGTCCGCCACCCGCGTGGCGCCCCTCGGGCCGCGCCTCTCCCTCCTGCGCGGCCGGGGTGGAAG
>JACQNT010000073.1 GCA_016202915.1 Acidobacteriota bacterium | reverse complement strand
GCGGGCTCTTGTGGACGCGTGCTCCTTCAGCTCGATAGCGGATCCATGGGGAATCGCACGGCGGCCTATCTAGTACCGCGGGGTCCGGCCCTTGTCAAGGCGGTTTTTTTGGCTGAATTGAACCCGGCGGGCGGGACCTCCGGCGCCTAGGGCCGGGCCGCGCTCAGATGAGGAGGTTCCGTTTGCGCTCGCGCAGGTTCTGCAGCTCGCCGGCGACCTGCCGGAGCAGGACGAGCGCCCCCTCGCGGTTCCCCGACTCGAACTCGCGCGCGATCAGGCGCAGCTGCCCTTCGATCCCCTGCAGCCCGTGCAAGTCCTGTTCCAGATGATCGCGCAGGGCGCGGGCCGTGGAGTTGAAGGCCTCCTCCATCTCCTTGAAGTTGTCGTGCCTGCGCAGGACGACGCGCGTCCCCCAGCGGCCGGCTTCGATCTCCTTCAAGCCGCGCGTGACCTTGTAGATCACGCCGGCGGTCTTGTGGGTCTCGAAGATCTCGATCAGGAACACCGCGGCGACGAAGACGATCCCCACCGCGACCAGGTAGAGGATCGAGCGGACGTCGCTTCCCGAGGCCGCGCGGGCGAGGAGCGGGGCCCTGCGCGCCAGCTGGCGGGCGTGCTCCAGGGTCAGGAGGTGGAACAGGGCCGCGGCGAAGATGAGCAGAAACCCCATGCCGAGCACCGCGACGATCGCCGACCGGACCTGGTAGGACGTGTCGAGGAGGTAGTTGCGGCGCCTTCCGAAGAACCGCTGCAGGATCGATCCGAACGGCCCGCCGCGGGCCTCGTCGAGCATCTCGCGCCCGGACATCAGGGATGGGACGCGATCTGGGTGCGGGTCTCCCAAGCGAGGGTGCATCGTCTCTCCCGGGGCCGGCTGACGCCGACCCTGGCCGGAATATAGGCCCGCGGCGCAGGGTTGTCAAACAACTCCAGCCGGCGCAGGAAGATGCAGCGGCTTCACGCCGGAGCCGGATCTCTGCTACAGTCCTCCGCCCCGCGGCGGCGACGGAGCGGGGGCGCGGAGCTGCGGCGTGGCGGACGGTCCGGAGCATCTGCTTTTTCTGCGCGGGGTCGCTCTGGGCGTGGCGATCGCGGCGCCCCTGGGACCGGTCAACGTCGCGATGATCGACCGCGGCCTGCGCCAGGGGTTCCGGGCCGCCTTCCTCCTGGGCCTCGGATCGACGGTGGCCGATCTGGCGTACATCCTCGTCGCCTACGCCGGGGCCGACCCGCTGTCGCGCCACGCGTGGGCCAGGATCCTGCTCTTCGGGGCCGGGGCCGTCGTTCTCCTCTGGCTTGGATCGGGGGCGATCGGGGCGGCGTTGAGGCCACGGCTGGACGAGCCGAGCGCCGCGCCGGGGAGAGGGCCGTTCACCGCCGGCGCCCTGATCACCCTCCTGAACCCGATGAGCATCGCCCTCTGGCTGGGCCTCCTGGGGGCCGAGCTGGCCGGGCGGCCGCGCGCGGGCGCCGTCACCGAGATCGCCTATGTCGCCGCGCTGTTGCTGGGATGCCTCCTGTGGGTGCTGGTCCTGTCGGTGACGCTCCACTACGGCAGGCGGCTGGTGCGGCGGGGCCTCCTGCGGGCGATCTCCGGCGCGGCGGGCGCTGCACTCATCTGGTTCGGGGTCCGCTTCGCCCTGCGGGCGCTCGACTCGCTATGACGCGGGAGCGGGCAGCCCGCGGATGTGAGGGCGGGGGCGCCGGTCAGCGCAGCTTTTTGCGCGCCTCCTCGATCTGCTTCTCGAGCTTCGCCTTCTTCTCCATCAGGGCCGACACGTCGGCCGTCGTGTCGGCGCCGGTCATGGAGGCGGTGCGCCCCGCCTGGCTCATCTGGGCCTTCACCGCCTCGAGCTCTTTCTCGAGATTGCGAAGCTGCTGTTCCTCCACGCTCACAGCGGGCGGAAACAGGCCGACCTTCCCGGTCCGCATGTAGTTGACGCCGATCAGGGCACCCGCGAGCACGACGATCAGAAGGATGAGCTTCTTCATCGCGACCTCCTTCGGTTGGTTGAGGCGGGCCGGACTGGCGGAAGCGTGTGGGAATCGAACCCACCGGAGCCGGGTTCCCCCGGCTCCCAACGGATTTGAAGTCCGCGCAGGACACCAGCCCCGAGGCGCTTCCTTCCCGGACGCGTAGTGTATCACCGCCCGCCGCGGGAGCCGCGGCATATAATGGCGGCCCCGGAGGGACGATGGCGGAGGAGGCGCGCGACAGCCTGGAGGTCGACGTCCTGTTCGTGGGGGGCGGGCCGGCGGGGCTGGCCGGCGCGATCCGGCTGCGCCAGCTGATCCGGGCGCACAACGAGCGGGCGCGGCGGGAGGGCTCGGGGCGGGCGCTCGAGCCGAGCATCGCGCTCCTCGACAAGGGGCGCGAGATCGGGTCGCACGCCATCTCGGGAGCGGTCCTCGATCCGCGCGCGCTGCGCGAGCTGTGCCCCGGCTTCGAGGTGGAGGGCTGCCCCCTCGAGGGCCCGGTGACGGACGACGCCGTCTGGTTCCTCACCGGGAAGAGGAAATTCCCGCTGCCGATCGTCCCGCCCCCGCTCCGGAACCACGGCAATTACGTCGCCTCGCTCGGCAAGGTCGTCCGCTGGCTGGCGGCGAAGGCGGAGGGGATCGATCTCTTCCCCGGTTTCGCGGCGGTCGAGCCCCTGATCGAGGGGGAGCGCGTCGTCGGCGTCCGGACGGGCGACAGGGGGATCGACCGGCAGGGGCGCCGGAAGACGAACTTCGAGCCGGGGATCGACATCCGCGCCAAGGTGACCGTGCTGGCGGAGGGGCCGCTCGGCACCCTCACCAAGGTGCTCGTCGACCGCTTCCGCCTCGACGCGGGGCGCCAACCCCAGGTGTACTCCATCGGCATCAAGGAAGTCTGGGAATGCCCGAAGGGGAGCCTGCCGCCCGGCCGCGTGATCCACACGATGGGGTTCCCGCTCGACGCACTTACATTTGGAGGGGCCTTCATCTACAGCATGGGCGAGGACCTGCTGGACATCGGCCTGGTGATCGGGCTGGACTACCGCGACCCGCGGCTCGACCTGCACCACCAGTTCCAGCGCCTCAAGACCCACCCGGCGATCCGGCCGATGCTGCGCGGCGCCAGGATCCTCGGCTACGGCGCCAAGGCGATCCCGGAGGGAGGGTACTACTCCATGCCGCGCCCGTACCTCTCCGGCTGCCTGATCGCGGGGGATTCCGCCTCGATGCTGAACGCCATGCGCCTGAAGGGCATCCACACGTCGATGAAGGCGGGGATGATCGCCGCCGAGGTGGTCCTCGAGGCGCTCCTGGCCGGTGACACTTCGGCGGAGTTCCTGGCGCGCTACGAGGAGCGCTTCCGCGCCTCCTGGGCCGGCCGCGAGCTCTGGCGCGTGCGCAACTTCCACGCCGGCTTCAGCGGGGGGCTGCTCCCGGGCCTGCTGCACGCCGGAGTGCAGATGGCGACCGGCGGGCGGGGACTGCGCGATCCGCTGCCGGTCGAGCCGGGTCACCTGAAGCTGCGGCCGCTCACCGGCGGAAACGATGGCGCGGCGGCGGGCACAGGCGACGTGGTGCGGCGGTACGACGACTCTCTCCTCCTCGACAAGCTGACGGACGTCTACCACTCAGGCACGAAGCACGACGAGGATCAGCCCGCGCACCTCCTGGTGCGCGACACCACCATCTGCGAGAATCGCTGCACAGCCGAGTACGGCAACCCCTGCCAACATTTCTGCCCGGCGGCGGTCTACGAGATGGTGCCGAAGGAGGGGGGCGGCCGGCGCCTCCAGATCAACGCCAGCAACTGCGTGCACTGCAAGACCTGCGACATCATGGATCCCTACCAGATCATCACCTGGGTGCCCCCCGAGGGGGGCGGCGGGCCCGAGTACGTGAAGCTCTGACCGCCCGGGCGCGCCGCGCGCCACAGGATCCGAGGAGAACCGATGATCGAGACCCACGTTCCGTTGTACCTCGTGCTGGCCTTCCTGCTGGTGGCGGGGAACGCCTTCTTCGTCGCGGCCGAGTTCGCCATCGTCAAGGTGCGCACCACGCGCATCGAGGAGATGGCGAGTTCCGGCCTGCCGGGATCGGCCCTGGCGATGGAGGTGACCTCGCACCTGGACGAGTACCTCTCCGCCTGCCAGCTCGGCATCACCCTGGTCAGCCTGGGCCTGGGCTGGGTCGGAGAGGAGGCGTTCGCCGGTCTGCTTCTGCCGGCCCTCGTCGGCCTCGGGGCGGCGGCCGCGCCGACGGCCCATACCCTGGCGGCGACGGGCGCCTTCGCCATCATCACGGTCCTGCACATCGTCCTCGGGGAGCTGGTCCCCAAGTCGGTGGCGATCCGCAAACCGGGGCGCATCGCACGCCTGGCAGCGCTCCCCCTGAAGGTGTTCAACCGCATCTTCTATCCCGCGCTGTGGCTCCTGAACGGCAGCGCCAACGCCGTCCTCAGGATCCTGGGGATGCGCCAGACGGAGGAGCCGGCTGTCTCCGAGGTCGAGCTGCGGCTGCTGTTCGCCGAGTCGATCCGCAAGGGGGTGATCACGTCGAGCGAGGCGGAGATCATGGACCGGGCGACCCGCTTCGCCGACCGCACGGCGCGCGACGTCATGGTGCCGATCGAGCGGGTCGTCACCTGGTCGCTGGACCGCTCCGTGGAGGAAAACCTGAATCTCGCCCGTGAGGAGAAGCACACGCGCTACCCCGTGTACGACCCGGCCCGGAACGACCTGATCGGCGTCATCAACCTCAAGGCGCTGGCCCTCCTGAGCGAGGAGGACCTTGCCCGGATGCAGGACGCCAATGTCCTCAAGGACCTGCTGCGCGTCCCCGAGGAGCGCCGCATCGACGCGGTCCTGAAGGAGATGCGGCGCCGCCGGCAGCACATGGCGGCCGTCGTCGACGGCAAAGGGCGGGCGATCGGCATGCTGACGATGGAGGACATCATCGAGGAGATCTTCGGCGAGATCGAGGACGAGTTCGAGTCGGGCCCGGCTCCCGCGAGCCCGTAGCAATGCCCCACGCTTGATCCCGATCATCGCCCCCCCCTCCCCGCACCGTGGTGAGGTCAGCCCCCAGGATGAGGAGGAGCACGAGGGCCAGCCCGAGGCTGATGTCCGGCATGGATCGAGCGCGCCTTCGCCCGACGACGGGGCAAGCGTCCAAAGGGTGCACATTCTACGAGCGAAGGCGCGCCCGGCTTCGCGTGGCGCTCTCGATCCTCACAAAAGAAAAGCCCGGGTCCCGGGGGCGCCGAGACCCCGGGACCCGAGCCTGCAGGACGGTCGGGGCGTCCTGGGGAGGGTCCGCCAGGGCCCCGTCCGTGGAGCAAAGGTGGGTTCGTCAGTTGTGGATCTGGATGTTCCCTCCTCCGAGCGTCCCGCCCGTCGCATAGCCGTTGCTGAGTCGGATCGTGAAGGTATCACTTGTGCCGGGCTCGCCTTCGTCGGTTACCTCGACGGTGAAGGTGAATCCCGATTTCTTATTGACCGTGCAGGAGCCGCTGAAGGTGGCCTTGTTCCCCGTGAGAACGAGCGACGAGATGCTTTCGCTCATGACCTTCACCTTGGCCCCCTTGTCGTCGTACGTCAGGTGCCCGGAGGTCTGGCCGGCAAGCGACCTCGTGGCGTTGAAGCCGAAGTTGGCTCGGCTGTTCCCGGAGGAGATCCAGCCGCCTCCCGTGGCTTTCTGTTCGCCGGGCACCGGCGCTTCGGTCACCGTCACGAACAGCTCGGCGGTAGACGTCTGGCCGTCGTTGTCGGTCACCGTGAGCGTGGCCCGGTAAGTCCCCGGAGAGCCGTAGGAGTGGGTGGTCACGGGGCCTGTGGTCGTCTGGGTGGTTCCGTCCCCGAAGGACCAGAAGTAGCGGACGATGCAGTTGTTGTTCGCCGGCGCCGACGTGCACCCGACGCTGTCGTTGTCGGTCGAGGCCGAGCCGTCGAACATCACCTGCTGGTTCACCTGCGCCGGGTTCGGCGTCGCGGTGAAGTCGGCGGTCGGAGCGAGACGCGGCGGCTCCTGCTCTCGCTGCACCGTAATCTCCCGGAGGTTGGAGTAGGGTCCGACCGCGTTGCAGCCGGCGCCGAACAGGCCGGCGATCCGGTAGATGTAGGTGCCGCTCTCCCGGTTCGTCACGTCGAAACCGAACGTCGAGCCGCCGACCGTGTCGATCGGGACGAACTGAGCATTCTGGATCTCGATGTTGTCGATGAACCAGCCGAGGAAGAGCGGGAAGGAGACCAGCAGGTCGCTCACGAATCGGAAGCGGATCCGGATCGACCTCCCGGCGAAGTCGCTGAGATCGACCAGCCGCGTGCCGGAGAACTGGCCGGTGTAGGTGGCTAGCGTGTCGAACGGCCCTCCGTCCACGCTCACCTCCACGAGTCCGAAGTCGAAGTTGTTCTCGATGTCCTCGAAGGAGTCGAAGGCGAGGAAGGCCTTGGTGGGTCCGGCCGGAATCGCCACGGCGTTTTTCATCGTCAGGCTGATGTCTGATTCGTCGTGGTAGACGATGGAGTAGCCGAGCGTCTCCGTATCCGGATGAACGGACGATATCCACTCGGCATCGCCCGTCCACTTCGAGTTCGGATCGGCAAGAAACACTTCCGCATCGTCGCTGAACAGGGTCCCGAACGATCTCGCCTCCTCGATGCGGAAGCAGGACGGCTGGCTGTCAGGCGGGGGCGGAAAGGTCCAGGAGAGCCTGTAGTTCCCGTCCTTGTCCACGCCGTCGACCTGGTCGGGTGTGGCGTCGTCGGCGATCGGGTTCTGGAACGGCGCCACCCGGAAGACGAGGACCGTGACGGTCCCGATGTCGGTCCCGTCGCGGTTGTCGGTGATCGTGTAGTCGAAGGTGTCGGTCCCGACGAAGAAGGCATCCGGGGTGTAGGTCACCGTGCTGTCGATGTTGATCCGCGTCGACCCGTTGAGCGGGTCGGCCACGCTCACCACCGTCAGCGGGTCGCCGTTCCCGTCGATGTCGTTGGCCAGGACGTTGATGGTGACGGCCTGGCCCTCCGGCGTGGCGGCCGAGTCGTCCACGGCAAAAGGCTTCGGATCGCAGAAGGCGTTCCCGACCAGCGTGTAGAACCCGGCCGCGGAGGTGTCCTGCGCCGTCAGCCCGGTGACCGGCTGCCCGCTGACGTTCGACACGAAGGTCCTGACCTCGATACCGGTCAGATCCTGGCCCGCCATCGGGTTGTCCACCTTGGAGTTCGAGATGGTGATGACGATCGTGTCGTCGGTTGCCGAGAAGCTGCCGCTGTCCGCGTCGCCCATGTCGAAGGCCTGGTTGACGCTCGGCGGCGAGATCTTCCCGAACTTGAACCCGGCGGTCCCCGTCGAGTCGACGCGCATGGCGACGTAGTTCCGGTCGAAGTTGGAGTCGGGACGCGGCCTGTTCCAGAGGATGATCCAGGCGTTGTTCGGCTGAAGGGGTGTGGTCAGGTTCTCCACCTTCAGGGTGAAGACCAACCTGTCCAAGCGGTCGGGCTGGGCCGGCTCGGCGATGTTGAGCTGCCGGATGTCCAGCGAGGTGGTCGGGGCGTCGCCCGCGCGATCCGTGCTGACGACGTCTCCGGGGAGATCGCAAGGACGGCGTGGCGGCGGGACGATGGGGGCCACTTCCCTGCACCGGTCTCCCTCGCCGTTGGCGTTGACCGCCGTCACCTCGTAGGCGTACGTCTGGCCCGAGACGATCGTTGCGTCGGTGTAGCTGCGCGCGCTCCCTCCGAGCGTCGCCAGGAGGATCTGCGACTGGCCCGAGATGTCGGTCCGACGCCGATAGACGTTGTAGGAGGTGATGTCCGACAGGCGGTCGTCGGGCTCCGACCAGGAGAGTTCCACGCGCGAAGGGCTGTCCTTCAGGATGGCCTGGAGCAGGACCGCGGCCGGCTTGCCGCCGGGGGGAGGCGGGTCGGCGGCGGCGAACAGGCGCTTGCCGCTGACCTGGCGCGCGATCTTGGCGAGCGCCGTGCGGCTGTTGGGGGGGCCGTTGAGACAGGAGCCGATGCAGCCGTCGGCATAGGCCGCCAGGATCCGCCCGTCCTTATCGATCGTGACATCGTTGAAGTCGAGCAGGTTGCGAGTCGTCTCGCAGGAGACGCCGGCACCGCAGATCGTTCCGCGCTGCACCGGGTCGCCCGGGGTCGCGTTTGTGGTGACCCAGGAGTTCCCGCCGTCGTAGGTGGCAGCGACGTACATGTGCCACACGGCCGGCAGGTCGGGGTCCTCCCCTTCGGGGTCGCCGGGTCCGCTATAGTCCGTCCCCAGGAAGGCGATGGCGGCGCGGTTGTCATCGCCCGCGGTGACCTGCGGGAAGACGATGTGCTTCAACCCCGCCTGTGTGCTCACGTCCCGGACGAACGTCCAGGACTCGCCCCGGTCGTGGGAGACGGCAATCCCTGCGTGCCCCTGGTCCTCGTAGCCGAAGTAGAGCGTGCCGTCCCTGCCGATGCCGACAGCAGGGTCCGATGAGCCGATGGTCTGCGCTCCCGGAACTGTCCTCACCTTCCAGGTGACTCCTGCATCCTCTGACCGCACGAGCCCCGGCTCGCCGGGATCGAACGGGTCGCCCTGGCGGTTGCACGAGGGGTTGGGTACGTACGCCGTTCCGTCGGGCGCCACCTTCACGTGTCCGTGAAGGCCGCCGCACTCGGTGATGGCGTAGATCGGCACTGCGGGGCCGAACGTCAGCCCGCCGTCGCGGCTGAGGGCGCACTGCGCCGTGGCGATGTCCTGCGAACAGTAGTAGACCGCGTTCTCATAGTCCGCCGTGGGCACGGAGCCGGGATCGCCCGCGGGATAGGGGCCGCTTCCCACTGTCTGGTGGTCCACGCCGGAGTTGATCCCGCCGCCCTGGCTCGGGGTCCAGGTCCGACCCTCAGTGTCCGTGAAGGCCATCAGGCTGGTCTTGCCGGCAAGCTGTGAGACGAACGTGCGGCCCGTCTCGGGGTCGGTGAAGAGGATCGGATCGAGAGTCGTGACGGAGGTCGTCGTGAAGCTCACGTTCTGCCAAAGGGCCCCCGGGGGCGAGGTGCAGTCGTCGTAGGTCACCCGCAGCGTCTGGGTCCCCGCGATGTACATCACCCGCCCAAGCAGGTCGGGCGGCACGATTGTGCGGGTGACGCCGAGGGAGGGCTCGCCCGCACTGCGCCCCAGGGGCGCCGGCGGCTCACTGCTCGCGAAGGTGGGTACCCTCTCCCCCGACTGGCCCGTGGCGGTCGGGGAGAAGCCCGCCCACAGGCCCAGGGCCAGGGCACCCGCGACGACCAGCGCCATCAAACTCCGTCGGCCTGTTCGCCTCTCCCTACCGGCCCGGGCGGCACGCCGCGCGGCCTGCCAAATTGGGTCCGTGAACCTGAGATGTCGTTCAAATGCGTCCATGACGCTCCTCCTTCTACAGTGCACTGCTAAAAGTCAATGACCAGTGTGGCCAGGCCCGTTCGGCCAGGCGCCAGGACCGATCGCGCGTCGGCCGTCGCGGGGTAGGCCTTGTCGGAGATATTTCGGACAAGAAGCCGCAGCTCGGCGCCGGGTAGAAGCCGCCATCCACCTCCCAGATCGAAGGTCGCGTGCCCGGAGACGGCCATCTCCGTCGGCCCGGCATCGTCGTCGCGCGCGCGGACGGCGGCCCGCGCCATCAGGTAGCCCCGCTCCAGAATCGTCTGCCTCAGCGTCAGCGTGAAGCCGGCCGGCGGGACGTCGGCCAGGGGCGAGTCGTCATCCAGCGCCCGGCCGGATGCGACCTGGGCCCCGAAGAGCATCGACAGCCCCCTGGTGGTCTCCCCCTGGATCTCCAGCTCGACCCCACGCAGCCGGGCGAGGCCGCGATTGCGGAAGGCGAACCGGTCCGGGGCAGAGGCAGGATCGGGCTCGAAGCGCTCGATCAGATCCTCGATCCGGTATTCGTAGAAGTAGAGGGCGCAGCGGAAGGAGCGCCGGGCGTAGCGTACGGCCAGGTCGGCCTGGAGCGACGTCTCGGGGTCGAGGTCGGGGTTCCCGGTCACCCGCCCCCTCCCGGTCGGCCCCACGAAGTAGCGGTCGGAGAGGGTGGGGTCCCGGAAGCCGCGCGCGATCTGGGCCGTGGCGCTCAGGCCGGGGTGGAAGGTCGCCGTCAGCGCGCCGTACCCCGCCACCGTCCCGTGCGCCGTCGAGCGGTCGCCGAAGAAGCCTCCCCGGTTGCGCGTCGCGACCCGGTCCAGCCTCAGTCCGCCCGTGGCCGTCAGGGCCCGTCCGAGCGGGGCCTCGCCGGAGAGGTAGAGCGCGGAGTCGATCCTGCGGGCGTTCTCGATCAGCTCTTCGTCGGTCTCCGAGAGAAGCGTTCCCGTGGCGTCGTACTCGCGCTCCGTGCCCCGGGCCTCGAGGCCGTACCGTCCGTTGAGGTCGAGCCCGACCCGCAGGCCGCCCCGGCCGGCGGGACGCTCGGCGAAGGCGCGCAGGCCGAAATCGCGCGCCGCCACATCGGCGATCGAGAGCGGGCGCGGCTCGAGCGCCTGTCCCAGCAGGTCGCGGCGGAGGATCAGGCGGTAGCTCCCCAGGAAGCCGCTCAACCCGATCTGGCGGAAGCCCCAGCGCGGAAAGAGATCGTAGGAGGCCGTCAGCCGGTGCGAGTCCTCGACGGGGTAGAGCGTCCGGCTCGACGTCGCACAACTGCCCGGCGCCTCGAGACACGCCTGCGAATCGGCGCTCGGCTTGCCGATCTCCCGCCCGACGTCGGTCTGCCAGGCGATCGAGAGGATGCCGGTCCCGGCCTCGTGATTGGCGCGCAGCAGCACTCCCCGGTCCCGCGCGCCGGAGTTGAAGACCTCGCCCGCGGGGCTCCGGTAGTTCTCGAACTCCCGCGCGCGGGCCTGGAAAAGCAGGCCCCCCTCGTTCAGCCCCCTGGCGATCTCGAAACCGGCGCTACGTTCGGGGAGGCCATCCGCCAGGCTTCCCTGGAAGCGCAGGCGGAGGGGAGAGCCCGGCTCCGGCCGCTTCGTCCGCGCGTCGATCACACCACCCAGGGCGTCGGACCCGTAGGCCACCGATCCGGGGCCGCGCGACACCTCCACCCCTTCGAGGAAGAACGGGTCGAGGAAGGTCGCGCTCGGACCGGCCCGCCGCTCGGCCGTGACCCGCGCGCCGTCGAGCAGGACGAGCGTCCGGCCGCGCGCCAGCCCCCGGATCGAGGGCACCGCCGAGTGCCCCTCGTCGATCCGTCCGACGCCGGGGACGTCCTCGAGCAGATCGGCGAGGTGCAGCGTGTGGCGCTGCTCGATCTCCTGGCGCGCCATGGAGCGGAGACCGGCCGCGGGAGGCGCCTCGATGTGCGGCGCGGCCCCGGTCGTCACCGTCACCGTCTCCACCAGCGCGGGCTGGGTCCGGATGAGGAGCGACCCCTCCGCCGGGACCTGCTCGACGAGAACCGGCGGCGCATACCGGCCGTCCGGGAGGATGACGAGGACCGCGAACGGCAGCTCGGGATCGGGCTGCCAGACGAAGCGACCCTCCCCGTCGGTGCGGGTCGATCCGGGATGGCCCACGATCGACACCGTCGCATCTGAAGCGGGGGAGCCCTCCGGGAGGAGGACGCGGCCCTCGAGGGCCAATGTCGGCGAAACCCAACCGAGGAAGATCCCCAGGAAGGCTCCCCACGCACTACTTCGTGCCTGCCGCTTCATAAAGGATGACCTAGAGACGCTTGAGCACCTTTCCGGCCAGTTTCTTGGACTTCTCCAGTCGGTCACTCTGTTCCTCCCCGCCGCCGATGCTGATCCGGAAGTAGGCGTCGCCCTTGAGGACATACAGTGCCCCAACGACGCTGTCGCCAGTCCAGAACGCCTCGTCGCCGACGCCCCCCACCGGCTGCGGCTGACCCTTCTCCTTTTCGCCCTTACCCCTCGGCGCGCTCTCCTTCGCCTCGGGGTGGAACAGCCTCATCCACTCGTCTCTCGGGGAACGGCCGGCAGCGCCGTCGGGGTCCCTGCGCGTGACCTCGAGGCTGATCGACTTGGCGAAGGCGGCCACGGTGTAGAAGCACTGCGACACGGCGAGGTCGCGCCGCTCCGGACTGCTGCTCTTCGTCGCGACCACCGCCTCACCCTGCACGGCCTCGATCTCCGATCGGGTGAGCAGTGCACAGGTGTCCTGGTCTCCCTTGGCCCAGGCCGGAAGGACCACGAACATCATCCCCACGAACAAAAGGTGGCTGCTCATCGGCGTCCGAAGTCTTCCTGTGCGGTCAACCCTGGATCACGACGTTCCCCCCTTAATCCATCGGAGGGGCAGAGAGGCTGACTCCGATCTTCGTCCACGAGGGGCGGCTATCGCTGTTCGGTCAGAACCTCCCAGAGCTCGAAAGCCTCGTCCGTCTCGGCCGTGTTCGTGAGCACCAGCGTGAAGGGGCCGGTCTGCAGCGGGCCGGCCTGGAGGGTCACCACACCGCCCGCGCCCTCCGCCGTTTCGAGAACCTGCTCGGTGGAGTCGCGCAGCACCATGCGCACGCCCGCCGAAGCCTCCAACACGGCCGTTAGCTGCTGCGTCGCCTGAGTCGTAACGACGGTGATGACAGCCTGTCCGCCAGCAGCCACGGTGCCCGTGACGACCGAGGCGACGTCCGTCGGGCTTCCGGGCGACCTCGGCAGGATCCCGCCGCCGGTGATGACGAAGCCGTCAATGTAGACCATGTCGCGCAGCGGATCGGGGTGGTCGTTCAGAACGTCGATCCGCAGCGTGTGCGGTCCGGTTCCGCTCGCCGCGAAGGGCAGCGAGATCCCGAAGTCGAGGTCCTTGCGTCCGGAGTTATCCGGCTGTACCGGGTTGGACGGCGCGCGGTAGAGGTCCACTTTGGTCGGCGCGCCGCCGTCGATGCTGACATTGAAGTTGCCGCCGCGCGGGCCCTTCGCGACGACGATGTCGATGCGGGTGCCGTCGAACTGGAACTCCATGAACGCGCCGGAGTTCGCCTTCCTGGCGCCGACGTTGCGGCAGAGCGTGCCGTCGCCGGCGCGGGCGTCCTTGAGCGTGTGCCAGCCGCCGGAGGTGACGATGTCCGGGTCGTCGCAGTCGGGCGCGGACGGCGGGCTCGGCCCCTCCTGGAGCGTTGCGTCGAACGGCGGCGTCGCGTCGACGACGCGGAGGGGGTTGGACAGGCGCGTCTCGCTCTCGGGCGGCGCGGCGAGCGCGAAGGCGCTCACGCTGAAGAGGCGGGAGCCGAGGTCGAGCCCGAACACCGACTTCGGAGCCCGCAGCGTCAGCACGCCCTGCCCGACGGAGCCGGTGACCGGAAAACCAGCGTCGGCCACGTAGCGGGAGCCCGCGCTGCCCGTCACGCCCGTCGGCCCGAGCAGGTTGTCGTTCCCGTCAACCCTGCCGCCGAAGAAGCGGCGGCTGCCGTTGGAGCTCAGGTCCATCGACATGTGCCAGACCTCGTCGTCGGTTTCGAAGCGGACGAGGCAGTGGATCCGCTCCTTCTGGTCGGTCAGCGGCGAGGCCGCGTTCCAGGTGGCGAGGTCGTGGAGCATCCCGCTCGTGGTCGAGTTCGAGAGCGGCACGCGCGCGACGACATCGGCGCCCGAGATGAAGATCGAGGCGCCGAGCAAATCGAAGGAGCGAAGGTTCGTCCCGGCCGCCGTGTTCGGCCAGGTGGCGTCGCCGGCGGCGTCGGAGCGCGCGTTCTCCAGAATCGTGATCTTCGGATCCGGCGTCGTGGCAAGCAACGACGGGCCCTCGACAAGCTTCGCGAAGTGCGTGAACGGGCCGTTCTTGGCGACGTCCGTCAGGTTCGGCGCCGCGAGCCGGTTGTTGTTATTCATGAAGACGACGCCGACGCGCCCGGCCTCGTCGAGGCCGAGGTCAATCATGTCGAGCAGCGAGCGGTCGTCGCCGTCGCCGCAGCCCGCGCCACCGGTGCAGATGTTCCCGCGGTGGACGAACCGGTGGTTGACCTTCCCGGTGGAGACGACGAGCGGGGTGGCGCGGGCGAGCGCGAGCGCGTCGGTGATGACCGCGGTGTAGACGTCCCAGTGGGCGGTCGCCGCGCAGGCGCCCGAAGGCCCGGAGCAGTCAGTGCTGCCCATGTAGGCGATCGCGATGCGGCCGAAATCGCCGGCCGTCACCTCCGGAAAGACCGTGCTCGTAACCGCGGGCGGGTTGACCTTGGCCTTCGGCGTCCAAAACGTCCCCGGGCGGCCGCCCGCGCTCGGGTCGTTGCGGGGGTCGTCGATCGGCGAGACGCTGAGAAACAGCTCGCCCGTGTCGTCTCCCACCCAGGCCGCGTAGGCGTTCCCCCGGCTATCGTGGTTGAGCCAGGGGAAGATCGTGGCGCTGTCGGACGAGATCACGTTGCTGTGCCAGGCCGTCGTCGTTGTGCCCTGCTCGAGCAGGAAGTCGTCGCCGAAGGCGGTGGCGACGGTAACGCCGCCACCCCCGCGGAAGATCTGGTAGACCCAGCCGCGGCCGGGGCCGTCGGTGTTGTCGACGCGGATCGGCCCGCTCTGGAGCACGCCCAGGATCTGCGGCGCCGCCGGCGTGATCACCTGCCCGTTCGTGTCGATCCCGACGATGTACTGCCCCGCGATCGGCAGGTGCCAGGCGAGGAAGGCCTCGATCCCGACCAGCCCGACGTTGACCTCGTTCGGGTCGGCCCAAGCCACCCACTGGCGATCGGTCACGGTCGTCGGAGACGTGACGGCGTGCTGCCGCGCGACCGGGAAGGTGTCGCCGTGGTCGAGCGAGCTCGAGATGCCTTCCTGGGTGAGCGCCAGCTCCTGGTCGGCGAAGAAGAGGGTGCCGGTGACGAGATTGACCTCGCTGTCGCTGTCGCCGCCGCCGAGCGTGAGGCAGTTCGGGCGGTTACGGAAGGTGCAGGAGGGATCGAGCACGAGGCGGAAGCTGTCGCCGCCGTCGGTCGAGCGGTGGAGCAAATCTGCCTGCGTCTGCGTCGAGAACGGCCAGTCGACGAGGATCCGGTTCGGGTCGATCCGGCCCGGTTGCGAGCCCGGGACGCGCCGCTCCATCACCGTCATCGGCTCGGGTCCGAAGAACCCGGGGGCGACGATCGAGGAGGGCGCGAAGCTGACGGTGCGCGCATCGTGGACGACCTGAGGCTGTGGGGGCACGGGCACGAAGCTGAAGCGCGATGGCGTGCTCGTCGCGTCGTAATGGACGAAAAGACCCTCGCCGGTATCCGCGAACACCGGGACCACCTGGATCAGAAGCTCGCTCTGAACCGTGCCCTTCACCCGAACCGTGCTCGTGAACTCGGTGGGGACCGGGTTGATCCCAGAGAGGGTGGCCGATCTCCGTCCGATGAGCCTCTGCGGCTGCACTCGGGCCGCGACGTAGGCGGGGTCGGCGAAGACGCTGATGATGACATCGGCGCCGATGAGCGTCGCCTCGGCGTTCTCGGTGCTCCAGAACCACTTCAGCTCGAGGTTGCCGTCGACCGTGCCCGAGAAGGCGCCCCGCCAGTAAGCAGCGAGCGGATTGCCAACAAAGTCGTCGTTCGCGAAGGGGCTCGTCGTCTGCGTGTCGGGGACCAGCTCGGTCGGAGCGTTCTGGTCGAAGAACGCCGTCCCCCGAAAGCTGGGATCGGTGAAGATCAAGTTCTTATTCGCCTGGTCCGCGGCAGTGCCGTGGAAGTAGTAGGTGGTGGCCGCCAGCGCTGGGCTTGCCCAGGCGGCGAATGGGAGGCAAAGGATGGCGAATACAAAGAGCCGCTGTACGATGTGAAGCATGTGCGACCTCTGCGTTTCCTGTGGGTTTGAAACCATGGCACACTTCCTTCTTAAGTGCCGGGAGAATGCGCCGGGAGGCTTGAAAAAACCTTGAACGACGTGTGTGGCGCCGGAGGTCCTCACTTCAGCATACTCAAGAGTCCGACGGCCCCATGAGCGAACAGCGCGAACGGATCGGTGAACCAGACGCGTCCTGTCGATCTCTTCATGACTTGTCCCCTTCGATTGAAAGATTCTTGGCTGCACCTGCAGTCCTCCCGTGTGCGCTCCGAGAGTGGAGTCAGGGGGTTGAAGAAACCTTGAACTGAGGTTGAAACGGGCGGCTCAGTCTAGAGCCATCCCATTGAAGCCAAAAGGCTTGCTACTTTTTTAAGAATTTTGCTTGGAGGGCGAGAATTTTTTCCAAGCGTGGCGAAGGAACTGTTCCGGCGACGGGTGATCGGGATGCTGGGGCGGGGTGGCTCGAGGAGGACGCGGCGGCGGGGTGCGCCTGCTGGAGGCGCTCCGGGTTTGAGGTGAGCCCGTCGACGGTGCAGCGGATCTGGCGCGCCCACGGGTTGCAGCCGCACCGGATCGAGACCTTCAAGCTGAGCCGGGACCCGGAGTTCGTCAAGAAGCTGCGTGACGTGGTGGGGCTGTACCTGAACCCTCCGGACAAACTTCTCCTTGAAGTCGTCCCGGATACGGACTATTTGGGGCGACCGATCCTTGAGCAACCGAACAACTTGTAGGTTTTTCGAGAAAAATCGATCAGCGCAGGTCGAGGAGCTCCAGGAGAAAGCGGGCGGCCTTGAGGCGTGGGACCGAACCCTTGGGGTCGAACTTCGCGCCGCCCGATACGGGGATCGTGTCGATGAGGCCCTGCTCCAGAGCGACGGCGACGTAGCCGCGGAGCGCGGCCGGAATCCTGTCCTCGTCCGTCAGGCCGAGCGACTCGCCGGCACGGGCAAGCGCTTCCGCCTCTTGTCCGGCCGCCCGCACGAGCGACACGGCGAAATCAAGACGCGTCACCTCCGCCTTGGGCTGGAACGCCGAGCCCGGGGTCGGATCGATCAAGACCTGCCTGGCGCGGACTCCGGCCACCGTCTCCACGTAGGGGTAGTCGGCGTCACCGGGACGGCTGTCGCTGAACGACGCATTCGCCGGGATCCTCTGAGGTATCCCGGCGGTCAAGGCGAGGGCCCGGGCCAGCTCGCCGCGTGAGAGGCCGGCGGAAGGGTCGAAGAGGCTGCCGCGCCCGATCAGGACATGCCGGCTGACGACGCGGCCGATCGTGGCCTGATCCGCGGGCGGCAGGGCTGCGACATCCACATACGCCGTGACGACAGCAACGGCGCTCTCCTGGCGGATCCAGAGAGGCTGGTCCGCGAGACCCGTGCCCGCCTTGAAGAAGATCTCCGCGGTCATACGCGAGGGAAGCGCTCCGAGCAGGTGGACCCCTTCGGCCCGCCCGAACAGGGAGGCGCCGTTCGAGGCTTCCGATCGACCGACCTCGGCCCCCGCCGAATCGGTGACCCGGACATCGAGATCGCTCAGCCCGGGGAGGGTGCCCCAGGCGAGGCTCATCTGCCACGACAGCGGCGAACCGTCAAGACTGACCGGAAGCAAAACCGACCCGCCGGCCGGGACGACCGCCTCGGTGATGACGGCGGGCCGGTGATCGATCCGGTAGGGGCGCAGGTCGAGCCAGCCCGGGACGTGTGTCCCGAACGGCCGCGCGGCGTCGAGCGCCTGCGTCAGGGACGCCCAGGCGTCCAGGGCGCCCGCCCCGACCTCCAACTGGCGGCGGGGGAGGATCGGTGTGGCGGTCGCCTGCAGGATGCGCTTGATATCGAGGGGAGTCAGGGACGGGCGCGCCTGCAGCATGAGCGCGACCACGCCGGCGACGTGCGGCGCCGCGAAGGAGGTCCCGCTGCCCACGGCGTAGTGGGGAGCGTAAGCCGGCTCCTGGCTGAACGCCGCGGTGCGGGCGGCAATGATCGCCTCGCCCGGAGCGACCAGCGTCGGGTGGTAGAGCAACTCCTCGAAAATGCCGCGAGAAGAAAAGGTGGAGAGCCTCCCATCCTTCCGGGTGGAGCCGACACCGATGACCCACGGGGCGACGGCGTAGGGGTTCAGAGTGTCGGCGGAGGGCCCGTGGTTTCCCGCTGCGAAGACCACGGTGACGCCCGCGTCATACAGCAGGTGGGTGGCCACGTTGACGGGATCGTCAGGATCGAACCAGCCCTCCGTGCCCCAGGAGCAGTTGACCACGCGCACCTGGAACCGGGCGGCATTCGCCAGGATGTAATCGAAGCCTTCGAGGGTGTGGAGGATGAGCGGTTCCCCCGCCGACAGGGACAGGATCGAAGCTCCCGGCGCGATGCCCCGGTAGGTCCCGCCGCTTGCCGCCCCCGACCCGGCGGCGACGGAAGCGACGAAGGTCCCGTGTCCGAGGACGAGGTCGGTGTTCTCCACGCCCTCGATCGCCGCCGGATACAGGAACCCCGGTGCCGTCCCGACCGCTCCGCTCAGCCGCACGTTTTCGACCACCTTCGTCCCGTACGGCAGATCGGGGTGCGTGCCGTCCACTCCGCTGTCCAGGATGGCGATGGTGATTCCCGCGCCTGAGAGGGCGGTCCCCCCGGGGAGGATCAGTGCCGGGTCCGCGGCGACTTCGTCGAGGCCGATGAGAGCCCTGCTCTCCTCGTCGAAGAAGGAGAGGGTCCGGTTCGCGTAGACCGAGCGGACGGCCGGCAAGGCAGCGATCGCCCGGATCTGGTCGCGGGTCGCGTTGACCACGACCATCGGCAGGCGACGGAAGATCGTGCCTCCCGGAATGCCCAGGGCGTTCAGGTTCGCCAGATCAGCCGCCGTCGGCGCCGAGCGATAGGTGATAATCACGTTGAGGGAGGAGGTGTCGGGGAGAGTGGAGAAGACGTTCAGCAGCTCCAGGTCAACGCTCGTCCGGCCGGTGGCGATGGCGTCGTCGAGCTGGAGTCCCCCGACGTCGTTCCAGCGGATGCCGCCGACGTCGTTCCAGCGGATCCCGGAGGCGTCGGTGAACAGCACGCCGCCGACGTCGTTCCAGCGGATGCCGCCGACGTCATTCCAGCGGATGCCGCCGACGTCGTTCCAGCGGATCCCTCCGACGTCGTTCCAGCGGATGCCGCCGACGTCGTTCCACCTGATGCCGGACGTCTCGGTGACGTAGACGCCCGCGGACGGGGCGCCGCCGAGGGCCAGGACGACGGCCAGACAGAGGACGATCCGCCTGGACAGGATCGCTCGCAACCCCCCGCGCCTCATACGCCTCATCTGGAGGTCTCCGCCGGATCCGGAAGGTGACGTGAAATGTATCACAGGTCAAGCCCTTTCCGATGGCTAGCCGCGCGGGCGCCTGCGGGCCGCGCCGGCGGCACCCTGGGCCAGGGCCCTCTCGTACGCCCTCCGCGTCTCGGGGAGGGGATCGGAGTCGAGCTCCTGGCGCAGGGCCCGCGTCAGGCGGCCGAACTCCTTCTCGACGCCGGCGCGGTTCCCCATCGTCCCGAGGGCCTCCATCAGGCGCGCCGAGGCCTCCTCGTTCAGCGGGTCGCGCTCGACCAACCGGTCGAGATAGCCGAGCCCCGTCTCGCGGTCCCCCTCACCGAGGTGCAGCTCGCCCGCTTCCTTCAGGGCGGCGAGGTAGAGCCCCTCGTAGCGGGCCCGCGGGGCCTCGGTCCACTCCTCGTACTCCTCCTCCAGAAACGGGCCGCGGTAGAGGGACAGCGCGGCATCGTAGCCGGCCAGCGCCTCGGAGGGCTTGCGGCGCGCCGCCTGCTCCCGGGCGGCGCGGATCCGGTCCTCGAAGACCTCCGCGTCGACGGCGTAGCGGTAGGCGGGGTTCAGGAGATACGCGCCCCCCTCGAACAGGATGAAGTTCTTCGGCACGTTGTGCCCCTCGTTCAGGGCCCGGCGCAGGAACGAGATCGTGGGATGGAAGTTCTTCTCGATCGCCGAGAGGCGCGCGTCCCCCCACAGGGCGTCCACGATGCGTTCCTTGGTCGCGCGGTGCTGGCGCGACGCCACGAGGTAACAGAAGATCTGCAGGGCGCGCCTGATCTTCCAGGCCCGCGCCGGGATCTTCCGCTCGACGTCCCGGAAGACCTCGATCGATCCAAGGAGGCGGATTGTGAGATCGGCCCCGTTCTGCGCCAGCGCCCCAAGGGAGACGGAGACCGCCTGCTCCCTGGGCGGCTTCTCTTTGAGATAGACCGGGGCCGACGGCAGGGACTCGAGGAACCGCCGGAAGGCATCGTCGAGCCCGACGATGCGCATCACGGACGCCCGGTAATCGTATTCGGTCGCCAGTTTCAGGGCCGACGTCGCCGCCTCCGCGCACCGGCGGCGCTTCCCGGCGCGGAAGCAGGCGAGGGCCAGCCAGAGAGAGGCCATGCACCGCTGGTAGGACCGTCGCAGGGCCTCGAAGGCGGCCGCCGATTCGACGAGGACATCCAGGGCCTCCTCCGGGCGCCCGGCGCGCGCGCGGATCTCCCCCAGGGCCAGGAGTGCCGAGGCGATTCCCTCCCGATCGCCTGAGGCCCGCCGCCTTTCGAGGGTGCGTGCCGCGAGGCCCTCGGCGTCCCCGTGATCGCCGCGGCGGGAGGCCAGGATCGCCTCCTCCTCCGCGAGGCTCTCCAGGAGGTCGATCAACCCCAGCTCGGTGAACAGCGAGCGGGCCTCCGAATAGCGCTCGCGGGCGCCCTCGAGATCGCCGGTCTCGCGGAGCAGCGTCCCCTCGGCCTCCAGGACGTCGGCGCCCAGGGCCGGCAGCCGGAGCTTGAGGGCGATCTCCCTCGCGTCCCCGAGCAGGGAGGCCGCGCGGCCGTACTCGCCGCGCAGGGTCTCGATCCGGGCCAGGTTGAGGTAGGCGGCCCCCTCCTCGGGGCCGACACGCTGGTTTCCCGGCCCGGTCAGGATCCGGAAGCACTCCGAGGCGCGCTGGAAGTCGCCCATCACGGCGTGCGGGAGCCCCAGGTTGTGGGCGATCATGAGGGTCAGGTGCTCGTCGCCCGCCTGACGCGCCCTGGCCAGCGCCTCCTGCCAGCCGACCAGCGCCTCTCCGTGTCGGTTCTCGCGATACCGGATGATGGACAGCGTGTTGTGGATCCGGGCCAGGAGGGCGGGGTCGTCGTCCCCGGCCTCCCGGAGCGCCTGTTCGGCGGTGGCCGCCGCGCGCCGCGTGTCGCCGATTTTCAGGAGGGAATACGCCTGGCCCTGCAGCGTGCCGGCGCGGGATGCCCCGCTGAGCCCCGCGGACGCCCCCGGCCGGGCCGCCAGCGCCCTCTCGAAATGCCCCACGGCGGCGGCGTAGTCGCCCGCCTGGCGGCAGGCCTCTCCGAGCAGGTCGTCGAGCAGGGGCGAGCGCACGCCGCGCCCCGCCAGGTACGAGGCCGCGTCCCGGACGGCCTCCAGCATCCCGGACCTCAGGAGAGCCTTGCCGTGCCGGCCGAGCACCTCGGTGATCCCCTTGACCTCCTCGGCGGCGATCAGGTGCGCCAGTGCCTGGGCGAAATCCCCCCGGCGCGCGAACGCCCTCCCGTAGCGCCGGTCGAGATCGCGCGCTCCCTCGGCCCCCTGCTCGGTGCGCAGCTTCCTCCTCAGGAAGTCGCGGAACAGGGGATCGTAGGCGCAGTACTCGCCGCGGCTCTCGAGCGGGGAGACGAAGAGCTTGCGCTTCAAGAGCCCTCTCAGGATGCCGCGCACGTCGGATCCCCGCAGGACCTCCGAGCAGATGTCCGGATCGACCACCACGGGGACGGAGGATCTGAGCAGGAACTCCCGCACCTCCCGGCTCTCCGCGGCCAGGACCTCCTCGCTGAAGTAGTCGAACAGCCCCGACTCGGTGCGCGCGAAGACCTCCTCGGGAAGATCGGGCTTCGCGGCGTGCAGCCTCACCGTGTGCCGGATCAGCTGCAGGGCGGTGACCCAGCCGCGGGTGCGGGCGTGCACCTTGTCCACGGTCTCGGGCGTCATCGGCAGGCCGAAGGTCTCCAGGAGGAGCGCGCGCGTCTCCTCGAGGGTGAACAGCAGGTCCTCGCCCTGCACGACGTGCGCCGTGTCGTCCGCTAGGAGCGACTGGACCCCCAGGTCGGGCAGCGAGCGGCCGACCAGGATCAGGTGGAGCGTCCCGGGGAGGTAGGCCAGAAGCCGCTTCAGGGCCCGGGCGCACAGCACGCTCCCCTCGAGATGGTGCACCTCGTCCAGCACCACGATCAGCCGGCCCCCGAGGGACTCCTCCGCGTCGCTGATGAACAAATCGGCCAGCCGCTCGACCTCGTCCGACCGGGAGCGCAGCTCGCTCCAGAACCCCTCGGTGCGTTCCCCGAACTCCGGCACGTGCTCCTTCACTCCCTGGATGAGGTAGCGGAAGAACATCCAGGGGTCACGGTCGGTCGGGTCGAGCCAGTACCAGAGCGACTCTCCTCCCTGGTCCTGGAGGAACCGGGAGACCAGGCTCGTCTTGCCGTACCCCGGGCCCGCCAGGACGACGGTGGCGCGCCCCTCCAGGCCCGCGGCCAGGCGCTCGAGCAGCCGGGTGCGTCTGAGGTGGAACGGACCGGGGGTGGGGGGGATGAGCTTGGCGCCGAGCAGGGGAGCGGACTCGATCACGATCCTCCCCCGGAGGCCGGCTCCCAGGCCCACTCCTCCAGGGCGGCGTAAAGGCTCCTGGGGCTCGGGCGCGCCACGCGCAACGCGCGGGGGACGGCGTGCAGCCGGTCCCGCTCGAAGAGGAAGGTGTACGGTTGGTCGCGGGCGATGATCTGCTGCGCCCGGCGCCAGAGGGCGCGCGCGGCCTGCGCGTTGCTCTCGGCGCGCGCCCCGTCGATGAGGGCGTCGAGGTCACGATTCGCGTACGAGCCGTAGTTGTACCCGCCGGTCACGGAGGCGCTGTGGAAGGCGGACTTGAGATCGACCTTGGTGGACTCGCGCCAGGTGCCGACGAAGGCATCGAAGTCGTGCCTTCCGTGCTTCTCGATAAAGGCGCCGAACTCGAAGGTCCGCGGCACAGCATCGATGCCGATCCGGCGCAACTGCGCCCCGACCATCTGGGCGACATCGGCCCTCAGCCCCGACCCCTGGTTGGTCTCCAGCTCGAAGCGGAACGGCGCCCCGTCGCGATCCAGGAGGCCGTCGCCGTCGCGGTCCAGCCAGCCGGCCTCCTCGAGCAGGCGGCGCGCCCCTTCGGGGTCATAGGCGAGGGGGCGCAGCGCGGGATCGTGCGCCCACAGGAACGACAGGATCGGCCCCGCCGACGGCCGGCCCGTCCCCGGCAACAGCCCCTCGATGATCGCCTCGCGGTCGATCGCCATCGTCAGGGCGTGGCGGACCCGCGCCTCCGAGAAGAGCGGCCGCGCGGTGTTCCAGCAGATGAAGGAGTACGAGAGGTCCGGCGTGCGGACCACCCGCAGCCGGCCGGAGTCGGCCAATCGCCGCGCCGCGTCCGGAGGGACGTTCTCCATCACGTCGATCCCGCCCGTGAGCAGCTCGTTGAGCAGCGTCGCCTCGTCGGGGATGATGCGGAACACCACCGACTCGAGGAGAGGCAGGGGTGACCGGAGATAATGGGGATTGCGGACCAGCTCGATGAGCGACCCGCGCTCGTAGCGCTCGAGCAGGAACGGACCGTCCGCCACCCGGGCGTCCAGGAAGGCCCGCCGGGGCCACTCGGACAGCGGAATGGCCGCCAACGCATGCGCCGGCAGGACGTTCCCTTCCACGGCGTCCATGAGCCCGGAAGGGTACCGGCGTCCGAACTCGTAGACGACGGTGCGCGCGTCCGGAGCGCTCACTCCGGAGATGAACTCCTTCACGTCGCGGCCCACCCAGGCGACGTCGGGGCTGCTCGCTGCCCTGTGGGAGAACACCACGTCCGCCGCGCTCACTGGCCGGCCATCGCTCCAGCGGGCCCGCTCGTCGAGATGAAAGGTGAGGCGCATTCCGTCCGGGGAGAACTCCCAGGAGGACCCGAGAGCGGGCCGGAAGGAAGGGGGACCCTGGCTGAAATCGTCCTGTTCGCTGGCGAGTTTCAGGTAGAGGAGGTCGATGACCTCCTGCGAGAAGGCGTTCGTGGCGGTATAGATGTTGAACGAGGTAATATCGCCACGGACCCCTATGACGACTCTTCCCCCCGGCGTGCCCTCTCCGGCGGGACCCGTGGGGCGGTCGCCCTCCGGCCGCGCAGCCCGGCAGGCGAGGACAAGGAGACAGGCCGCCAGCAGCAGGCCGCGTCCTCTCGACCTCCAGGGGCCGCTTTCCGTGTGTCGCATAGCAGCAGACGTCCGAGGGCTTGGCGGGTCGAATTCTACCCGTTTGTCCGGGCGGCCACAAGGATCGGGGGCCTGATGGGCCGGCGCGGGCGGGGCCTTGCTGGCCTATAGCGGGCGGAGGCTCCTGGCGGCGATCCCGCTCGTCTGGGGGGTTCTGACGATCGTTTTCCTGCTCCTGGAGGCGGCCCCCGGACGGCCGTTCGACCTGGATGCGGGGCCGGGGGTCGATCCGGATGCGGCCGGGAGGCTGAGGCAGGCCTTTGGCGCGGACCGCCCGTTGCCGGAGCGATACCTGGGATGGCTCTGGAGTTGCGTGACGGCGGAATGGGGAGTCTCCTTCGCCCTGCGCCGTCCCGTCGCCGAGCTCCTGCGGGAGACGGTCGGCAACACGTTCCGTCTCGCCGGTGTTGTGATCGTCCTGCAGTTCCTCCTGGGCTCGGCCGCCGGGGTGACCGCGGCCTGGTCCCGCCGGAGGTGGCTGGACAGGGGCATCGTCACGGCCGCCAGCATCCTCTATTCCGTCCCCTCGTTCTGCCTGGGACTCGTCCTCACCTGGATCCTGTCGGTGAAGCTCGGTTATCTCCCCGTCTCCCAGATGCGCTCCCTCGATGCGTCTTCCCTCGGACACCTGCCTCGTTTTCTCGACGCCCTGCGCCACCTCGTTCTTCCCTGCCTGTCGTTGACTCTCCCGGCGGCGGCCGGCGTCGCGCTCTATGTCCGGGATGAACTGAAGGCGGTCATGGGCCTGGGCTTCATGCGCGCCGCGCGCGCCCGCGGGCACGGAGAGCGGGACGCGGCCCTCCTCCGGCAGGCCCTGCGCAACGCGGCGCTCCCGGCCCTGAACCTCATGGGCGTCGCGCTGCCCGGTCTTTTGGGCGGCAGCGTCGTCATCGAGGCCCTGTTCGCCTGGCCCGGGATGGGGCGCCTGGCGTACCAGGCGGTGCTGTCTCGTGACGAGCCGTTGATCCTCGCGTGCACGCTTGTCTTCTCGGTGCTCGTGATCCTGGGGAGCCTGCTCGCGGACCTGCTCTCCGCCGCGGTCGACCCGCGCGTCCGGGAGTCGCTATCATGAGCCCGCCGCGCTCCGCGGCGCGTGGCGCGTCCGCGACGCTCGCGCTGATCCTGGCCGTTGCCGCCGCGGCCCCGTGGCTGGCGCCCGGGCCTCCTGAAGAGCAGGAGGATGTCGCGGGGGCGCGCTACCTGCCGCCGCTGACCCGGGCGCACGCCGTCCACCTCGAGCCGCACGGCACCCGGATCGTCACCGCGCTCCGTCCCAGGGGCGACGGGTGGGAGTTCAGGCGCGCCGGGAGCCGGGGTTGGATTCCCACCGATCGGGTTCACGGTCATCCGGAACCCCGGTTCTACCTGCTCGGCACCGACGGGCTGGGCAGGGATCTCACGAGCCGCCTGCTCTTCGCCGCGCGCCACTCGATCTCCGTCGCCGCCATGAGCGTCGCCCTCGCCCTCCTCCTGGGCGTCGGGCTGGGCTCCGCCGCGGCGCTCGCCGGCGGCTGGTGGGACGCCGCCCTGATGCGCGGGGTGGACATGCTGATGTCCATCCCGCGGCTCCTGATCTATCTGGTGTGCGCCGCCCTGGTCCGGCCCTCGACGCTCTTCCTCGTCCTCGTCGTCGGGGCGACGACCTGGACCGGCCTGGCGCGCCTCGTCCGTGCCGAAATGATGAAACTGCGCCACAGCGATCTGGCCCTGGCCGCGCGCGCCGCGGGCGTCCCCGCGCCACGCATCCTGCTGCGCCACCTGCTGCCGCACATCGGGCCGCTTTTGGTCGTGACCGTCGCGTTGCGCTTCGCCGATACTGTCCTCCTCGAATCGGCGCTGTCGTTTCTCGGCCTGGGGGCGCCGCCGCCGGCGGTTTCCCTGGGAGGCATCATGGCCTCCGGCCGGGACGCCCTGGCCGACGCCTGGTGGATCGTCGCCTGGCCCGGAATCCTGATCAGCGCCCTCCTGCTATCGATCCGATCGACGGCCGCCGACCTTTTCCGCCTTCCCGAATCTCCCTCCCTGCCGTGAGGCGTCACGGGCGCCGCCCCGAACCGGTATGATCGCGGGGTGCTCATGCCGAGGCTGACCCGGCTCGTCGCCTGCCTTCTGGCCACCGCCCTGACGGCCTGCTCCGGCAGGGGAGAGGGGGAGGCGACTCGACCTGCTGGCGGCCACGGCTCCGCGGGGAGCGGGAAGGACCGCGGGCGAGTGATCCTCTTCGGCATCGACGGCGCCGACTGGAGCGTCATTGATCCGCTGGTGGACGGGGGGCGCCTCCCCGCCTTCCGGAAGCTGAAGGAGGAAGGGGCGACCGGCGTCCTGATGTCCCTCGAGCCCTCGGCGTCCCCGGCGCTCTGGACCAGCGTGGCGACCGGCGTGGGACCGGACCGTCACGGCATCCGGGGGTTCGTCGTCCCGGCCCCGGGGGCGGGGACGGGCGGCCGCGCGCCGGCGGGGGACGAAGGGGAGGAGGGGGCGGCGGCGACCGCGAAGCAGGGCCTCCGGCCCGTCACCAGCGCGATGCGCCGGACGCCCGCGTTCTGGAACATCCTGCCGCGCTTCGGCCTCAAGGCCGGCGTCGTGGGGTGGCTCGTCACCTGGCCGGCCGAGCCGGTGGAGGGCTTCATCGTTTCCTCCTACCTCCCGTACATCTACAACTGGTCCACGGGGCGGCCGCTGAAGGGAACGATCGTGAAGGGGATCCCGCGCCAGACCTACCCGGAGGAGCTGATCGACGAGATCGACCCGCTCATGGTGAAGCCGGCCGACCTCGACGAGGCGACGCTCCGGCGCTTCTATGACCCGGCGCGCGCCGCCCGGCTGTCACGGGAGGGCCGCGAGTGCATCGAGGGGTTCCGCTGGAGCCTGGCCTGCGACGAGACGTACCGCCGCATCGGGCTGCACCTGTTCGAGCGCCACCCGGTCGATCTGTTCGCCATCTACTTCGGGGGCGTCGACGTCGCTTCCCACCGCTTCTGGAAGTTCGCCTACCCGGAGGCGCTGCGCTACGGCGTCGGCGCCGAGGAGGCGGCGATCCTGGGCCGGGTCATTGACGAGTACTACGTCTACATCGACGGCCTGCTCGGTGAGTACTTGGAGAGGCTCGCCCCGGAGGATACCCTCGTCGTCGTGTCGGATCACGGCTTCAGGCCGGTCCTCCTCCCCGGGCGTCCCGCCACCTCCGGGCATCACCGGCCGGAAGGAATCATCGCCCTCTACGGCCGGGCGGCGCGGCGGGGACACACGATCGCGCACGCCTCTCTCCTCGATGTCCTGCCGACCATCCTGGCGATCCTCGGGGTGCCGGTCTCCATGGACCTGGAGGGGCGCGTCCTGCAGGACGCCCTCGATCCCCGCTTCGCGCTCCGGCATCCGGTCGAGTTCGTGGAAGGCTACGATCTGGGGGAGCCGGCCGGCGGGCTCGAAGCGTCGGATCTGGATGCGAACGTCCTGGAGCGGTTGCGGTCCCTCGGCTACATCAACTGAGGTCGGGGATCAACCGAGGTCAGGGAACGTCGAAGCGCCAGCCGACCCCGAACGCCACTTCCCTGACGGTGACGTCCTGGTCGAGGGCGTACACCACGCCGTCCCCCTCGAAGGAGTTCGCCCGCCACTCGAAGCGGGCGTAGAAGGACCTGCCCAGGAAGAAGCGCGCGCCCGCGCCGAGGCCGAGGACCTGGTTCGTCTCCTCTCCCAGGGAGGCGTCGTCGGTGTGCAGGATCCCCAGGCCGGCCGTCACGTAGGGGACGAAGCCTCCCGAGGTGAAGTTGAAGACGTAAGCCATCTGGAGGTTCGTGACCTCCACGTCGATGTCGGGGAACACGGTGTCGTTCGTGTCGACGCCGTTCAGGAGGAACTCGACCTCGTGGTGCGGCGTGAAGAGGTATCCGAGGCGCACGCCGGCGCCGAACTCGTCGTCGAGCTCGAGGTCGGTCTCGAAATCGGTGGAGGTGAAGTACGGGTTGACCTCGAACGCGGCCCCGCCGCCCGCGGCCCTGGGCCGTCCGTGGGGGTGAGCCGCGGCCGGGGCAGGGAAGGCGGCCCCGAGAATCAGGGCGATGAGGGCAGGACCGAGGACGCGGCTTCGCACAACCCGCGCATCGTAGCACGGCGGACGGAGGCCGGTCCACCCGCGCGGGCGCTCCGCCCGCCTTCCGCCGCCGCGGCGCGGCGTGCTATAGTGTCGCCCCTTCCCGGACGTGGGGCGTCAGCTCAGCTGGGAGAGCGCGAGGCTGGCAGTCTCGAGGTCGGGGGTTCGATCCCCCCACGCTCCACCACGGTCCTCCCGCGCCCCCGCGCCGCGCGCGGACGGAGCCGCCAGATGCCGACCAGGAGGCGCTCCTCCGGCCGGGCCCGGATTAAAGGCATGCCCGGCGTCCGCCTGCCTCTGCCGAGAAAGCCCCACCAGCGCCACGAGGACAGGCGACACAAGCCCCCGAAGCACCGCAAACGCCACGACGAGGACTGAAATCCGGCCCGCGCCCCGTCAGCGCACGGCGGGGCGGCTGCCGCCGACGGCCGCGGCGCGCGGCTTCACCTTGTCGCGCTTCTTCTGGGCCTTGTCGCGCACGCCCGCCCGGCGCGCCTCGCCCGCGATCGCCTCGGCGCGGGCGATGACGATGGAGGACAGGCAGGCCTGAAGGACGTCGGTGACCTCCCGCACGAACACCAGCTTCAGCTGCTTGCGGATGTGCGCCGGGATGTCGACGAGGTCCTTCTCGTTGCGGGCCGGGAGGACCACGGTCGGGATGCCGGCGCGGCGCGCCGCGAGGATCTTCTCCTTGATGCCGCCCACGGGGAGCACCTTCCCCCGCAGCGTGATCTCCCCGGTCATGGCGACGTCGTGGCGGACCGGGCGCTGCGACATGAGCGACGTCAGCGCGGCGATGATGGTCACCCCGGCCGACGGCCCGTCCTTGGGGATGGCGCCGGCCGGCACGTGGATGTGGATGTCCGATTTCTCGAAGACGTCCTCGTCGATCCCGAGATCCCCTGAGTGGGCCCTCACGTAAGAGAGCGCTGCCTGCGCCGACTCTTTCATGACGTCGCCGAGCTGGCCGGTGATCGCCAGGGCGCCGTTCCCCTTCATGCGGGTCGCTTCGACGAACAGGATGTCCCCCCCCGCCGAGGTCCAGGCAAGCCCGGTGGCCACGCCGACCTCGTCCTGGCGTTCCGCCATCTCGGGGATGTGCTCGATCGGTCCGAGGAACTCCTGCACGTCCGTGGCGGCGACCGTCCGCGGCCGGCCCTTGCCCAGGGCGATCTCCTTGGCCACCTTGCGGCAGATCGTGGCGATCTGCTGCTCCAGCCTGCGCAGCCCGGAGTCCGCCGTGTAGCCGCGGATGATCTCCGAGACCGCGTCGTCGGTGATCGAGAGCCGGTCCTTCGTCAGGCCGTGCCCCTCGAGCTGGCGGGGGATGAGGAAGTGGCGGGCGATGTCCAGCTTCTCCTCCTCGACGTAGCCCGGCAGATGGATGACCTCCATCCGGTCCCGCAGCGGCTCGGGGATCGTGTCCAGGCGGTTGGCGGTGGTGATGAACATCACCCGCGACAGGTCGAACGGCAGGTCGAGGTAGAGGTCGGTGAAGGCGCTGTTCTGCTCCGGGTCGAGGACCTCGAGGAGCGCGGAGGCGGGATCGCCCCTGAAGTCCGTGCCGATCTTGTCCACCTCGTCGATCATGAACAGGGGGTTGCGCGACCCGGCGCGCCGCAGGCTCTGCAGGATCTTCCCGGGCATGGAGCCGACGTAGGTGCGGCGGTGGCCGCGGATCTCCGCCTCGTCGCGCATCCCGCCCACGCTCATGTGCACGAACTTCCGGCTGAGCGCCTCCGCGATCGACCTGCCGAGGGAGGACTTGCGGGTGCCGGGCGGGCCGTAGTAGCAGAGGATCGGGCTCTTCATGTCCTTCTTGAGCTGGCGCACCGCCAGGAACTCGAGGATCCGGTCCTTGACTCTCTCCAAATCATAATGGTCGCGGTCGAGGATGCGCGCGGCGTCCTTGACGTCGAGACGGTCGGGGGTGAGGACGTTCCAGGGGAGGGTGGCCAGCCAGTCGAGGTAGGTGGTGATGACGTTGTACTCGGCCGACGCCGGGTTCACCAGCTCCAGCCGCCCCAGCTCCTTCTCGGCCTCCTTGCGGGCCTCCTCCGGAAGCCCGGCCTTGTCGATCTTCTCGCGCATCTCCCGGGCGATCGCCGAGGTCTCGCTCTCCTCGCCGAGCTCCTTGCGGATCACCTTGAGCTGCTCGCGCAGGAAGAACTCCCTCTGTGCCCTGCGGATCTCGTCCTCCGTCTGCTCCTTGATCTCCTGGCCCGCCTTGGCCAGGCCGATCGACTTCTCGATCAGGCGGATCGCCACCTTGAGCCGCTCGAGCGGGTCGATCGTCATCAGGATCTCTTTCTTCTCCTCCAGCTCGAAGTTCAGGTGGTTGGCCACCTGGTCGGCGAGGTTGCCGGGGCCCGTCAGGTTGTTCTTGATCAGGTTCAGGATCTCACCCGGGACGCGCGGATCGAGCTGGATCAGGTTCTCCAGGAGGTGGAGGGCGTTCCCCATGAGCATGTTCGCCTCCATCGACTCGTCTTCCTTTTCGTCGATGCAGGCGACGCGGGCGCTCAGGTAAGGGTCCACTTGAAGATACGCGCCGATGCGGAAGCGGCGCAGGCCGAGGAGGATGATCTGGATGGTGTTCCCGGAGACGTTGATCTTGTTGACCAGGCGCGCCGCCACGCCGATCTGCGACAGCTCCTCGATGGGGGGGACATCGATGGAGCTGCTCTTCTGGACCACCAGGCCGATGACCGACTCCGGCTCCATGTCCCGGATCAGGTTCAGGTTCTTCTTGCGGACGACCTGGAGGTTGACCACCATCTGCGGGAAGACCACGGTAGAGGCCAGGGGGATGATCGGCAGCTCGGCGGGGATGTCGCAGGCGAGCATGTCCACCCGGGCCCGGGCGCCCGCCGCCGCGACTTTCTCCAGGGCGCCGCGGTCCAGGGGGCCGCGCTCCGCGGCGGCCCTGTCGCCTTTCTCCTGCCCGGCCTTCTTTGAGCCGCTCATTCCAGGTGTTCCCTCGCCCGGCCCGCGGAGAGCCGGCGCTCAGTCCCGGCGGCCCCCTGCGGCGAAGAAGCGGTAGGCGATCATCTTGTAGACCAGCTTCGCCGCCAGGAAATCGGGCGCCACGTCGTCCCCCAGGGGCCGCAGCTCGTTGACGTCGAACCCCACCAGCGTCTTCCTCCGGCAGAGTTCCCGGAGGAAGGCCAGCGTCGGGTACCAGCCCGGCCCTCCCGGCTCCGGGGTCCCGGTGGCCGGCATGATGGCCGGATCGAAGTAATCGACGTCGATCGTAAGGTATATCTCATCGGACAGCCGGTCAACCTCCCGCAGGGCCGCCTCCGGCCGCTCGACGAAGTCCCGCGCATAGACGATCGGCAGCCGCTTCTCGCGGATGAAATCGCGCTCCTCGGAGGAGATGCTGCGGATGCCGACCTGCAGCGTGGGGAGGCTGCCCGCGAACCGCCGCATCACGCAGGCGTGGCTGTACCTGGAGCCCTCGTAGGAGTCCCGCAGGTCCCCATGCGCGTCGAGCTGGACGATCGACACTTGTGGATATCTGGCCTGGTAGGCCCGGATCGCCCCGATCGAGACGCTGTGCTCGCCCCCCAGGACCACCGGCATCTTCCCACGTTCGAGGTAGCCGGCCACGGCCTTCTGGACCTTCTCCACCATCACCTCGGGCGGGTCGTCGTTGCCGCTGACCGGGGGGCCGGTGTGGATGCCGACGGTGTACGGCTCCGCGTCCAGCTCGTCGTCGTACAGCTCCATGTAGCACGAGGCCTCCACGATGGCGCGGGGGCCGTCGGCGGTCCCCTTCATGTAGCTGGCGGTGCGGTCGTAGGG
>JACQNT010000077.1 GCA_016202915.1 Acidobacteriota bacterium | reverse complement strand
TCCGCCAGGGTGTGGTAGTCGATGAGCAGGGCCGCGGCCATCAGGACAAGCCCCAGGGCCAGCCAGACCAGCTGGCGCTGGAAGGCGCCCTCGACGGGCGTGCCGTCGGTCGCGGAGTAGATCATCCCGAGCCCGACGGCCGTCACCGCCAGGGCCGAGAGGAACAGGATCCAGTCGAAGTTATCGAGGTGGCGTCGCGCTCGCAATCTGGCGCACCCCCTGTCGCAGGTCCTGCTTCTCGAAGAACTTCTCCAGAACGGCCCGGGCGATCGGGGCCGCCGTCGTTCCCCCGTGCCCGCCGTTCTGGACGAACACCGCCCAGGCGATCCGAGGCTGCTCCTTCGGGGCGAAGCCGACGAACCAGGCGTGATCCCGCTTCTCCCTGGGGAGGTCGTCGGCGTCGATGTCCCGCGAGGCGCGGTAGACCTGGGCGGTCCCGGTCTTGGCGCAGACGTCCCGGCCCGCGATCCGGGCCCGGGCCCCGGTGCCGAACTCGTTGACGACCCCCCACATCGCGTCCTTGATGACCTGGAGCGTCCGGGCCTGGAGGGGAACCACGCGCGCCGCCTCCGGCTGCCGGTTCACCTCTTCGACCCCCTCCCGAATCTCGCGCGAGCGGATCAGGCGCGGGCGCCGGACCGTCCCGCCCGTGCCAATCGTCGCCGCGAAGGCGGCCATCTGGACCGGCGTCACCTCGAGCGCCCCCTGGCCGATGGAGACCGAGATCGTCTCGCCGGGATGCCAGACCGGGTCGCGCGGGATCGCCCGCTGCTTCCAGAGCGGGTCGGGGACCGTCCCCCCCTCCTCGTGCGGCAGGTCGATGCCGGTCGGCTGCCCGAACCCGAGGGCGTGCGCCCAGCGCCCGATGCGCTCGATTCCCAGCTCGTTCCCCAGGCGGTAGAAGTAGACGTTGCAGGAATGGATGATCGCCTCACGCATCGCCAGGACGCCGTGGCCCCCTTTGCGGATGGCCCAGCACCGGTAGGTCTTGTCTCCGAACCGCCACGCCCCCCTGCAGGAGTCCGTCCTGGCCGGGGTGGCCAGGCCGTCCTCGAGAGCGGCGATCGCCATGACGATCTTGAAGACCGACCCGGGCGCGAACTTCGAGAGGGAGGCCCTGTTCTGCAACGGATGGCGGGGGTCCTTCACGAGCCCCTCCCAGGTGTCCTGCGAGAAGCGCGTGGCGAAGACGTTGGGGTCGAAGGCCGGCCGGGAGATCATCGCCAGCACGTCTCCCGACCCCGGGTCGAGGAAGACCGCCGACCCGGCCTCATCCGCAAACGCCGTCTCCAGCGCGGCCTGGAGATCGAGGTCCAGGGTCAGGCTGAGGGCCCTCCCCGGGCTCGGCTTGCGTCCCTCCTGCACCTCCTCGATCTCGCGCCCCAGGCTGTTGACGACCACCTGCTTCCAGCCCCTCTGGCCCTTGAGATCGGCGTCGTAGGTCCGCTCGATCCCCGCCTTGCCGACGATCTCGCCCGGCTCGTACGCCCCGGTCGCCTCGGACCTGATCTGCTCGTCGCTCACCTCGCCGATGTAGCCGAGCACGTGCGCCGCCAGCGGGCCATGCAGGTAGTTGCGGCGCGATTCGACCTCGACGGACAGCGTCGGCCATTCGAGCCGCCGCGACTCGAGGTAGGCGGCCTCCGCCAGCTCGACGTCCTCCTTGAGGATGACCGGCTCGAAGGCGGGACGGTTGCGGTATTTCCCCAGGCGGTTCCGGAGCGTCTCGACATTCATGCCGAGGATTCGGGAGAGATCGGGCAGGAAGCCTTCCAGGTCGTTCACCTTGTCCCGATCGAGACGGATGTTGAAGGCGATCCGGTTGTTCGCCAGGACGCGGTGCTCGGCGTCGGTGATCATCCCCCGGAGCGGCATCAGGGTGACGCGGCGCAGCCGGTTGTTGTCGGAGAGCCTCCGGTAGTAGTCGGTCCTGACGACTTGAAGATACCAGAAGGACATGAGGTAGATCACCAGGACCGCGCCGAAGAACGCGTGGATCACGTGGATCCGCGTGTTGAGGCGGCGCGCCTCTTCGTAATCCTGTATCTCCTTCGCCCGCTGCAGGAGAGGCATCGGAACCTATGGCAAACGGGCCGCGACCCAGAAGAACAGCAGGCCGAAGACGCCGTTGCCGAGCCCGCGGCGGAGCAGGTCCCAGGCGCCGGGGAAGTTGAAGCCCTGCCCCATCGCCACCGAGAGGGCCAGCTCGGCGAGAGGGTCGAGAAGAGACGCCACGAACAGGATCCCGAAGCGCGGGATCGCCTGGTTCAGCATGAACAGGGAGCCGGCCGATCCGACCAGGTAGGCGATGAGGGTCTTCTTGAACCCGTTCAGGCCCAGGATCGCGCCCAGGAGCGAGTCCTCCACCAGCCCGGCGCTCGTTCCCATGACCATCGCCGCCGGCGGGCGGCTCGTGAGGCCGTAGTAGACCACGACGATCGTGAACAGATCGCAGAAGCGCGCCAGGGCCGGCAGGTAGCTCGACAGCAGGACCTGGGCGAGGGCCGCCGCGCCCAGCGCCAGCGCCCCGCGCGCGATCCTCATCGCGTCTCCCGCGCCGGCGGGCCCTCCGGCTTGAGCAGCACCACGACCTCCTCGAGACGCAGGAAATCGACCTCGGGGCGGACCTCGATGATCTTGGTCAGCCCCTCGCCTTCGCCGATCGCCGAGACCACCCCGATGATGGAGCCCTTCGGGTGGATCTGATCGAGGCCCGAGGTGATGACCACGTCGCCCACCTCGACGTGGGACAGCTCGCTGACGTAGTCCATGCGGCAGCCCCTCTCCCCTTCGCCGACCACGACTCCCTGCACCCTGGTCCGCATCAGAAGGGCCGCGACGCCCGAGTTCGGATCGAGGACCGTCTGCACCTTGCTGATGCCCGGAGAGACCTCGATGACCCGACCGACCGTCCCGCGCGGCGTCACCACCGGCTGGTTCGGCCGGATTCCGTCCCCCGAGCCGCGGTCCAGGAGCAGGATCTTCGCCCCGCCCGCGGCGCGGCGTCCGATCACCCGGGCCGCGACCGACGGGTAGGCCAGCTGCTCGCGCAGGTCCAGAAGGTCCCTGAGCCGCCGCGCCTCCTGGAGCGCCTCCTCCGCGTCATGCATCTTCGCCGACAGGTCCCGGATCTCCTCCCGGAACCGGCGGTTCTCGCGCTCGACGCCGCGCAGGCCCATGTAAGCCTTCCAGGAGCGCACGGAGCTCCCGGCGGCCCACGAGGCCGCCTTCAGGAAGGGGGCGCCCAGGCTCAGGACCGCTTCCTCCAGGAGCGTCCCGCGGCCGTCGCTCCTCACGCGCGAGGACATCAGCACCAGATTGAGGGTCAGCAGGACCAGGAGCAGGAGAAACGGCTTGCGCTCGGTCAGGAGTCCGGCCATCGCATCAACGCCTCGCGCTCCGGCGGAGAGGCGGGGCCGGGAGGCCGGGATCAGTCGATCGCGATCTTGCGCAGGAGGTTGAAGTCATCCAGCATCTTCCCCGTGCCCAGCACGACCGAGGCCTGCGGGTCGTCCGCCATCGAGACGGGGAGGCCGGTCTCCTCGCGGAGGCGCTTGTCCAGGTTCTTGAGCTGCGAGCCGCCGCCGGTCAGGACGATCCCCTTGTCGACGATGTCGGCGGACAACTCGGGCGGGGTCTGCTCCAGCGCGACGCGCACCGCCTCGATGATGTTGGAGACCGTCTCGGAGAGGGCTTCCCGGATCTCCTCGTCGGAGATCACCAGGGTCTTGGGGATGCCCTCGACCAGGTCGCGCCCCTTGATCTCCATGGTCAGCTCCTCGTCCAGGGGGAAGGCGGAGCCGACGTTGATCTTGATCTCCTCGGCGGTGCGCTCGCCCACGAGGAGGTTGTACTTCCGCTTGATGTACTGGATGATGTCCTCGTCCATGCGGTTGCCCGCGATCCGGACGGAGCGTGAGTAGACGATCCCGGCCATGGAGATCACCGCCACGTCGGTCGTCCCGCCCCCGATGTCGACGATCATGTTGCCGGTGGGCTCGGTCACCGGCAAACCGGCCCCGATCGCCGCTGCCATCGCCTCCTCCACGAGGTAGACCTCCGACGCCTTGGCGCGGTACGCGGAGTCCTTGACCGCCCTCTTCTCCACCTGGGTGATGTCGGAGGGGACGCAGATCACGATGCGGGGCCGCACGCCCAGCGAGCGGTTGTGCGCCTTCTTGATGAAGTAGTCGAGCATCTTCTCCGTGTGCTCGAAGTCGGCGATGACGCCGTCCTTCATCGGGCGGATGGCGATGATGTTGGCCGGCGTCCGGCCCAGCATCTCCTTCGCCTCCTTCCCCACGGCCTCGACCCTGCCGGTCTTCTGGTTGACCGCGATGATCGAGGGCTCGCAGAGCACGATCCCCTTGCCCTTGGCGTAGACGAGGGTCGTGGCGGTCCCCAGATCGATGGCCAGATCGTTGGAGAACAGGCTGAGCAGCGACCGCGGACTCCAGGCCATCGTCGCCCCCACGTTCGCCTCCTCCGCTTATCCTCTCGGTGCTTCCGCCAGTCTCTGCCGGGCGTCCCGCAAGATACCGCGCCACAATGCTTTACGGCCCGCCGCGCGCGGGCTAATATTAGGGCCCGGGCCACTCAAAGTCAAATTCCCGTCTCCCCCTCAGCGGGCGGATGGCGCGGCGAGCGGGCAGGGACCGGCCGGATCGGCCAGCCCCACGCCGTTCTTCCCCCTGCCCTTGACCAGGTACATCGCCTGGTCGGCGCGCGCGATCAGATCGTCCTTGGTCCGCCCGTGGTCCGGGAACGAGGCGATCCCCAGGCTCGCGGTGATCCGCACGTTCAGCCCGTGCGCCTCCAGGAAGGTGGTCTCCTCGATCCGCTGCCGGATCCTGTCCGCGATGATCAGCGCCCCCTCGGGGCCGGTCTGCGGGAGGATCACGGTGAACTCGTCACCTCCGAAGCGGGACACGACATCGATCTCGCGAACCGTCTTCCCGATGACCTCCCCCACCTCGATCAGCGTGCGGCTCCCCCAGAGGTGGCCGTGCTGGTCGTTCACGTTCTTAAAGCCGTCCAGGTCCAGGAAGATGAGGGACACGGGTGAACGGTAGCGCTTGCTGCGCTCCACCTCCCTGCGTAGGGTGGCGTTCAGGTAGCGCGAGTTGTAGAGCTTGGTCAGGTCGTCGGTGATCGACAGCTCTTCGGAACGCCGCAGCAGCAGGGCGTTGTCCAG
>JACQNT010000014.1 GCA_016202915.1 Acidobacteriota bacterium | reverse complement strand
GTCGAGATCCGCGAGGTGGGCGATCCGCGGATCTCTCCCGACGGCGCCTGGGTCGCCTACACGGTGCGCCGGCGGGACCCGAAGGAAGACAAGACGGACAGGGACGTCTACATGGTGAGCTGGGACGGGGCCCGCACCGTGCGGCTCACCACGAGCAAGGAGAAGGAGCACACCCCAAGGTGGAGCCCGGACGGCCAGTACTTGGCGTTTCTCTCGAGCCGGGACGCCGCCGCCGAGACGGACCAGATCTGGCTGCTGAACCGCGCCGGTGGCGAGGCCGAGAGGATCACCGACTTCGAGGGGGGGGTCGAGGATTACGCCTGGTCCCCGGACGGCCGGCGCCTGGCGGTCATCGCCGAGGACCCCGACCCGGAGGCCGCGGCGAAGGGCCAGGACGAGAAGAAGACCTCCAAGCCGATCGTCATCGATCGCTACCAGTTCAAGCAGGACGAGACCGGCTACCTGACCCGGACCCGGCAGCACCTCTACCTGTTCGACGTGGCGTCACGCAGGGCCGACATCCTCACCCCCGGCGAGTTCAACGAGGCCCTGCCCTCCTGGTCGCCCGACGGCACCTCGATCGCCTTCGTCAGCAAGCGCGGCCCTGATTTCGATCGCCACGAGAACTACGACATCTACATGATCGAGGCGAAGGTGGGGGCCACGCCGCGCCAGATCACCACCCACCCGGACGCCGACTCCCACCCGGAATGGGAGAGCCGTCCCGAGTGGAGCCCCGATGGAAAGTCGATCGTCTACCTGCAGGGCGGGCCGCAGAAGCTGATCTACTACGCCGTCTGGAAGCTGGCGGTCGTCCCCGCCGGCGGCGGAACGCCGCGGCTGCTCGCCCCCGACCTGGACCGCAACGTCACCAGGCCGCGCTGGTCGGCCGACGGCTCCTCGATCTACTTCCTCCTGGAGGACGACCGGAGCGCCCACCTCGCCCGGGTCCCTGTCGCCGGCGGCAAAGTGGAGCGGGTCGTGGGAGGGAACCGCGTGATCGACGCGTTCGATCTCGGCCCCGGCGACCGCGCCGCCATCCTCGTCGGCACGCACGACGGGCCCTCCGAGGTCTTCGCCCTGCAGCCGGGGTCGGATCCGCGCCCGCTGTCGCGCCAGAACCAGGCGCTCCTGTCGCGGCTGCGGCTCGGCCCGGCGGAGGAGATCAGCGTCCGCAGCAAGGACGGCACGACCGTCAACGGCTGCCTCGTGAAGCCTCCCGATTTCACGCCCGGGACCAGGTACCCAACGCTGCTGCGCATCCACGGCGGGCCGGCGGCCCAGTTCGGCCACGAGTTCGCCTTCGACTGGCAGTTCTTCGCCTCCCGTGGGTACGTCGTCGTGGGCGTCAACCCGCGCGGCAGCTCCGGCCGCGGGGAGGCGTTCTCGAGGGCGATCTACGCCGAGTGGGGAAGAAAGGACGCGCAGGACGTGCTGGCCGCCGTGGACCATCTCGTCGCCAAAGGGATCGCCGATCCCGGGCGGCTGGTCGTGGGAGGATGGAGCTACGGCGGCATGCTGACCAACTACGTGATCGCCCAGGACGCGCGCTTCAAGGCGGCGGTGAGCGGCGCCGGCATCTCCAACATCCTGGCGGGATACGGCACCGACCAGTACATCCGCGAATACGAGGAGGAGCTGGGACCGCCGTGGCGGAACCTCGAGACCTGGATGCGGGTCTCTTTCCCGTTCCTGCACGCCGATCGGATCGTGACCCCGACCCTGTTCCTGTGCGGAGACAAAGACTTCAACGTGCCGCTTCTGAACTCCGAGCAGATGTACCAGGCGCTCAGGAGCCTCGGGCGCGACACGCAGCTCGTGATCTACCCCGGCCAGTATCACGGCCTCACCAGGCCGAGCTACGAGCGCGACAGGCTGGAGCGCAGCCTGGCGTGGTACGAGAAACACATCAGGGCCGCAGCGCCGCCGCCGAGCATCAGGGCCGAGGCCCCATAGTAGAATGGCGGGCATGAGCGCCATCTTCGAGAGCATCGCCGCCGCCGTCGGGCGGACCCCCCTCGTCCGCCTCAACCGGATCGGCAAGGAGACGGGGGCGACGTTCTACGCCAAGCTGGAGTACCTGAACCCCGGCCACAGCGTGAAGGACCGGGTGGCGGTCCAGATGATCGACGACGCCGAGCGCAGCGGAGCGCTGAAGGCGGGCGGCACGATCGTCGAGTGCACCAGCGGCAACACCGGCATGGGGCTGGCGCTCGTCGGCGCGGCGCGCGGCTACCGCACCATCTTCGTCATGCCCGACAAGGTCAGCGACGAAAAGATCAAGGCGCTCCGGGCGTTCGGCGCGAAGGTCATCACGACTCCCACCGCCGTGGCCCCCGAGGACCCGCGCAGCTACTACTCGGTGGCGCACCGCATCGCCCTGGAGACGCCGAACTGTTTCTTCGCCAACCAGTACCACAACCCGAGCAACCCCGAGGCCCACTTCCGCACCACCGGCCCCGAGATCTGGGAGCAGACCAAGGGCGCGGTGGACGCCGTCGTGATCGCCACGGGCACCGGGGGGACGCTGACCGGGATCGGACGGTACATCAAGGCGCGCAAGCCCGCGGTCCGGATGGTCCTGATCGATCCGATCGGCTCCGTCCTCTACGACTACTTCAGGGCGCGCGTCATCAACAAGACGTTCAAGACCTACAAGGTGGAAGGGTTCGGGGAGGACTTCGTCCCGACCACGCTCGACATCGAGATGGCGGACGACTGCTACCAGGTGAGCGACAAGGAGTGCTTCCTGACGGCGCGCGAACTGACCCGCAAGGAGGGGCTGTTCTCGGGCGGGTCGGGGGGCGGGGCCGTCTGCGGCGCGCTCAAGTTCGCGCGCGAGCACCCCGAGTGCCGGACGATCGTGGTGATCCTCGCCGATTCAGGATCGCGCTACCTGAGCAAGGTGTACGACGACGACTGGCTGCGCGAGAACTCGTTCCTCGAGGGGGACGAGTTCTTCGGACGGGTGCGCGACATCGTGGAGCGCGAGAAGCACCGCCTGGTGGCGGCCTCGGCGAGCGACGGCATCGGGAAGATAATCAAGTTGATGAAGAAGCACGGTATCTCGCAGCTCCCCGTGCTCGACTCCGACCGCCTCGTCGGCATGATCTCCGAGGTCGATCTCCTGAACGCCCTGCTCAAGAACCCCGGCAACGTCGACCGCCCGGTCGTCGAGCTGGTCGATCAGAACTACGCCCTCGTCCCCCCCGACGCGCCGATCCACCGGCTGGCCTCGATCTTCAGCGAGGGGAAGGTGGCGCTGGTCCAGCAGGACAATCGGATCACGGCGGTCATCACCAAGATCGATCTGATCGAGCACATGGCCGGAGCGCTGCGCTGACCGCGGCGGCCCAAGGGGCCTCAGTCGCGATCCCGCTTCCCGTCTCCGCCCTTCAGGATCCCCCCGAGGTCCCTCAGGAAGAAGGCGAAGACCAGGACCGACCCGGCCGCGAGGACCACCACCGAGATCCAGGTCAGGAGGTCCCAGCGGCTCATGCGCGCCTCTCCGCCGCGGGCGGCTGCCGGAGGCTCCGCCCCGCGACGTTGCCGATCAGGAACCCGGCGGCGGACACCGGCAGGCTGAAGAAGATCGCGTACTCCTGCCAGAGGCTGTACTCCCGCCCGCCGAGCGCGAAGGTCCAGATGAAGGTGCCGTACTCCTCGTTCGGCGCCCCCAAGCGGTGCAGCGCGACGTAATAGATGATGGCGCTGACAAACCCTCCCGCGCAGGCCAGCAGGCCGGCCAGCTTCGTCTTGCGCCCCTTCCAGAAGAGCCCGGCGAGGATCGGCACGAGGACGGTGGAGGTCAGGATGGTGGACATGAAGACCCACAGGGCGAGGAGCCTCTCGAAGTAGAAGGCCAGGACGAAGCCCAGGGCCCAGGACAGGACGATCCCCCACCTGGTCAGCCGGCTCAGCTCGTCGTCGCCGGCCCGCGGCCTGAACAGCGGCCGGTAGATGTCATAGACCACGTTGCCGCCCGCCACGAGGCAGTAGGAATCGATGGTGGACATCTCGGCCGCCAGCACCCCCGCCAGGAAGATCCCCGTGAGGCCCGCGGGCAGGGCGAAGGCCACCACGGTCAGAAGGGCCGCGTTCGGGTGCGTCGCGGCCGGCAGGACGCCGTTCTGCACCGCCACCCTGGCCAGGATCCCGCCGGCGGTGACGCACCAGTCGTAGGCGCCCCACAGCAGGATGCCGATCAGCAGCGCGTTGCGCACGTCGCGCGACGAGCGCGCCGCGAAGATCCTCTGGTAGAACGCCGGTTCGACGAGGATGCTCAGCCCGGTCGCCCCGTAGACGATCACCAGCCAGACCGGCACGCCCCCGAGCGGCTCGAAGAAGCTCGCGGGGAGCTGCCCCGCGACGTCGCCCAGGCCACCCAGGCGGGACATCACCAGCGGCATGGCGATCGCCAGGGTCACGCACATCAGGACGAACTGGACCGTGTCCGTGAGCGCGTCGGCCCAGAGGCCCCCCATGAGCGTGTAGGCGAGCGCCACCCCTCCGAACAGGAGCGCCCCGATCCTCGGGTCCAGCGACGGGAAGAAGACGTGCGCCACCTGTCCCATGCCGAACAAGCCGAGCGACGGGAGGGAATAGATGAACGACGCCAGGGCGGCGAAGACCGCCGCCCCGTGGCCGTAAAACCTCTCCAGGACGTCGGGCAGCGAGCGGTAGTCGTGCTCCCTGAGCCGCCCCGCCAGGAGGAACGCCGCGATGATGAAGAACACGTAGGTGGGGCGCGAGTACCCGAACCAGGCGACGATCCCTTCGTTGTAGGCCAGCTCGGAGGTGCCGAACAGGACGTCGACGCCGTAGTAAGTCGAGACGAGCGTGCAGATCAGGATCGGCGTCGTCATCGCCCGGCCGGCGAGGAAGAACTGGTCGAAGCTCGTCATCCTGCGGGACACATAGAAGCCGATGAAGAGCATGAAGGCGAGATACGCCGCGATCACGACGTAGTCGATCCAGGCCATGTGGGGGCTGAACGTCATGTCTACGCCACTTCCGCGAGGACACGCCGGGGGCGGCCAGAGGGCGCTTGCTATCACACGCCGGAGAGCAGCGTCAAGCGCGCCGCGGCCGAGATCAGGGCTTCTTGGGGCCCCGGCCGGGCTTCTTGTCTGCGAGGGAACGATGGATCGTGTAGAGCTTGCGCTGGGGGTGCGCGGGGGGAGGCGGCGGATCCGCCGCCTCGGAAGGCTTCGGCATCCCCTTCAGGACCTCCTCGAACAGCTTCCGGCCGGCGCTCCTGCGGCTCGCCGGGAGCCTGCCGTGCCGGAACTGGTGCTCGGAGAGGCAGGTGTTGCAGCGGACCTTCTTGACCTCGTCGCCGACCATCCCGACGACGCCGTGGTTCATGATCAGGCGGCAGCGGGAGCAGTAGTCGTCGATCACATCCCCGAGCCGGATGCGGCGCTGCTCCATGGAACACCCCTTCCCGGGAGCGCAGGGCTACGAAAGTAAGCGACATACTAGCCTTTCAGCGGCCAAAATGCTAGATGGCCGGCCACTCTCTGATGCCGCTTCGCTGAGACATCCTCGCGCCCTGGTGGCGGCCGCACCGTCTCGCGGGGGTCGGCGTCGCCGCGCCGGGCTGGGCACAATCGGCCCACCGGCGCGGCGCGCCGCGGGTCTCCCGAGCCCGGCCGCGTGAAAGGCGCGCGGCCACGGGCGCGGTCCGACACGCCCCCGTGAGGCGGTGCGGCCGCCACCGGACCGTGGGAATGGCTCGCGCGGACCGGGCTTGCCTGCCCGTGTTCTTGACGATTCCGAGGCTGTAGGCGCGCCGTTCCCAGGTTGCTCAGGGAAGCACGGGTGCGGGGGGCAGCGCCTCCGGCTCGAGGGGCCCTCTCGG
>JACQNT010000102.1 GCA_016202915.1 Acidobacteriota bacterium | reverse complement strand
GCGACGTGGCCGACGACCGGGTCGGCGCCGATGGTGGGGCCGCCGAGGGCGTCGATGAAGCGGGCGTCCTGTCGCACGAGATCATCGATGGTCTCGAGGAGGAGCGTGGCGATGAGGTGGATCCCCTCGGGATCGAGGGTGACGCGCTTGCAGTCGAAGTACACCTTCGACCTCTGGCCGGAGGCCAGGACGAAGTCGCCCCGCAGCACGCATTTCTGTTGGATGAGCGCCTGTAGCCTGGCCCGCGCGTCCATTGCCTCCCCGCCGTCGGTGCTGCGTCGCGGGTGCTATAATATTCGCGTTCGACGGACTTATGCCAGCCGGAGATCAAACGCCCGACCAGGGCCCGTTTGCGACGGACCGGCCCCCGGACAGCGAGGTCGTCTCGCCGAGCGCGCTGGCCGTGGCGCGGCTGCTGCGCCTGCGGCCGCGGCACGGGCCGCGTCCCACGGGGACCTTCCAGAGGGACGCCCTGGAGATCCCGCGCTGGGCGCTGCTCCTGGCGGTCCTGCTCACCTTCCTGCTGTTCCTGTCGCTGCTGGTCCTGTTCTTCGTCCCGGCCCACGCCCGGGAGCGCGAGGCGGGCCGCATCAATTTCGACCGGCCGGCCAAGGACTGGTACCAGGGCCCGGTGCGCTACATCATCACCAAACAGGAGGTCAAGGCGTACAAGGCGCTCGAGTCGGAGCTGGACCGGCAGAACTTCATCGACTGGTTCTGGCAGCGGCGCGAGCTCGTGCCGTCCACGCCGCAGAACGAGTTCCGCGACCGCTTCGAGCAGCGCGTCTTCGAGGCGACCCGCATGTTCACCGAGACCACGAAGCCGGGGTGGAAGACCGACATGGGGAAGATCTACATCCTGGTCGGCCCCCCGGACGAGATCAACCGGGACATCGTGGCCAAGACGCACCGCGGCATCGTCACCTGGGTCTATCGCCGGCCGCCGTTCCCGGATCTGGGGCCGAACACGGTCGTCGCCTTCGCCCGGGACGTGAGCGGCGAGTTCGTCGTCAGCGCCAGCCCGACCCTCGACTCCGACGTGGCGCGGGGGCTGCATTACGCCCGCGTGAAGCGCACCGCCGATGACCGCATCTTCATGCCCGGACGCGACCCGGTGCTCCTGGACCAGGGCGTGCCGCTCAGCCAGAGCGAGCTCGGGACGCTGATGATCGCCGGGCGGCTGCAGCAGCTCCCGCCGCACGAGGAGGAGATGTTCAAGGCCTTCGCGACGACGCGCGAGTTCTACGGCAGCATCCCCGCCGACGCGCGCCTCGATTTCTACCGGGCGGCGGACGGGACGACCTACGCGGCGGTCACCGTGGGCATCAAGAGCACGGCGGTGCAGTACCGGTCGCGCGGCGACCGGGAGGTCCCGGACGTGGTCGTGTTCGGCAAGCTGGTCAGCAAGGACGACCCGAGCCTGGTCTACCCGCTCGCCGGCGACACGAACTTCGCCGAGAGCCTGGAGAACGCCACGGCGGGGCCCGACGATCTGCTGACCTTCCAGGCCACCGGCGGGTTCAAGCCGGGGCGCTACCAGCTCGTCCTGGGGGTGCAGGACCGGGTCAGCAAGAAGATCGCGGCGTACCGCAAGGACGTGGAGATCCCCGGCTTCGGCGCCGCGGCCCTGTCGCTCTCCTCGATCGCGCTGGCCGGCACGATGGAGCCGACCGACTACCAGCCGTCCGGCGGGAAGCCGTTCTATCTCGGGAAGTTCCGCGTCGTGCCGCGTCCGGACAACGTGTTCCGCAAGAGCGACGAGCTGAACGTCTACTTCCAGGTCTACAACGCGGCCACCGACCCGGCGGCGGGGCGCCCGCGCCTGGACATCCGGTACGCGTTCCAATCGCGCGCCGCCGACGGCTCGTTCCAGGAGCTGGGGGCCTACGAGGTGAAGGACAGCGGCGCGCAGGCCCAGGGGTACGCCGTGCCTCTCGAGCGCTGGCCCGCGGGGGAGTACCAGGTCGCCGTCACCGTGCGCGATGCGGTCGCGGGGACATCCGCGACCTCGGAGGCCGCCTTCGTCATCCGCGAGTAGGGAACCCGAGGAACCGCCCTCCCTCCTCCGTGCGCAGGAACTCCGCCAGCCGCGCCAGGGCTATCCCCCGGTGCGAGACACTCTCCTTCTGGTCACGCGTGATCTCGGCGAAGGTCGCGCCGAGGGGCGGGTAGAAGAACAGCGGGTCGTAGCCGAACCCTCCGGCGCCGCGTGGCTCGCGCGTGATCCGCCCCTCGCAGGACCCGTGGAAAGTCCGCGTCGCGCCGTCGGGGCGGGCGAGCGCCACGAGCGCCACGAAGCGCGCCGTCCGGCGGTCCTCCCCCACCCCCTCCATCTCTCGGAGCAGGAGGCGGCGCCTCGCCGCGTCATCCAGGCCCGCTCCGCCGTAGCGTGCGGAAAGAGGCCCCGGGCGGCCGGCGAGCGCGTCCACCTCGATCCCGGAATCGTCGCCGATCGCCACCAGGCCCGTGAGCGCGGCGTGGTGCCGCGCCTTCCCCAGGGC
>JACQNT010000084.1 GCA_016202915.1 Acidobacteriota bacterium | reverse complement strand
GTAGGTCCTGGCAAGTGCAAGTCTGCCAGCGTCCAGTCCGTCCCTGAGGCACCCCAGGGCCGCGCCTGACCGTCTGCTATAATCCCGGTTTCGTCCGCCTTCGCCGGGAGCGCCGTGCTTCAAATCCTGAAAAGCAGGGCCCTGAAGACGTTGCGCCTTCCCGAGTGGGTCCAGGTCGTCCTGCTGGCCGCGCTCGCCCTGGCGCTCCGGCTCCTGTACGTTTTCCAGGTCCGGGGCACCTCCCTGGTCGTGCCGGAGGACCTCGACCCGGCGCTCTATTACAACTGGGGAAAGGACATCGCCGCAGGGGACTGGATCGGAAAGGCCCCGTTCGTCCAGAGCCCGCTCTACGCCTATTTCCTCGGCCTGCTGATGCAGGTGATCGGCAGCGACGTGGGGCGCATTTTGATGGCGCAGGCGTTCCTCGGCTGCGGCACGGTGCTCCTGACCTACGTCGCGGGGCGACGCCTCTTCGGCCACCGCCGGGGCCTGCTGGCGGGGCTGCTCCTCGCCCTCTACGGTCCGTTCATCTTCTACGAGGGGATGGTGATGAAGACCTGCTTCTCTCCCCTGCTGACGATCCTCCTGCTGATCCTCCTGGACCGGGCCCGGGAGGCCGCGGCCGCGCCCGGCGGCCGGCCGGCGCGGCTCTTCGCGGTGGCCGGCGCCGTGTACGGGCTGACCACCCTGGACCGCGACAACTTCATCCTGCTGGCCCCGGCGCTGGCGCTCCTGGCGCTGGTGATCGGAGGGGGGCTCGGCCGCAGGGGCGTGAGGTCCGCCGCGGCGTTCACGCTGGGGACGATCCTGGTGATCACCCCGGTGACCCTGCGGAACTGGATCGTGTCGCGCGAATTCGTCCTCCTGACGACCGGCGGCGGCGAGGTGTTCTTCATCGGGAACAACGCCGACGCCAACGGCCTGTACGTCCCCCCGCCCTTCGTCCGCCCCGACCCGAAGTACGAGCACGCCGATTTCATCGCCCGCGCCTCGGAGATCAGCGGGCGCCAGCTCACGGCGATGCAGTCGTCCTGGTTCTGGTTCCGCGAGGGGATGAAGTTCGTCATGGAGGAGCCGCTCGCCTGGGGCCGCCTGCTGTGGCGCAAGATGGTCCATTTCTGGAACTACTACGAGCTGCCGGACAACCTGGACTACCAGATCCTGCAGCGCTTCTCCCCGCTCCTGGGGTGGCTGAACGCCGCCGTTCCTCCCGGCCCCGGGGCGCGCGTGCGGCTGCACCTCTACTCGACCTTCGGGACGCTCGCCCCTCTCGGCCTGGCCGGGATCGTCCTGACCCGGCGCTCGTGGCGGCGGCTCCTCCCCGCCTACCTGCTCCTCTTCGGGTACATTGCGACGGTGATGCTGTTCTTCAACTTCTCGCGCTTCCGGGTGCCGATCGTCCCGATCCTGGCGCTGTTCGCCGCCGAATCGCTCGCGGCGAGCGGCCATCTCCTGCGCCGCGCCCGGGACCTGGCGATCGCGGTCGCGGTGCAGTCGGGGGAGATGGCGCGGAGGGCGCGGGCGCTCCTGCCGGGAGTCGAGCAGGCGCTGGCCTGCCTGCTGCTCGCCGCCGTCCTCGTCGGAGTCAACGTCGAACTGCCGCGCGGCGTGGTGCCGGCGATCGAGCAGGCGCTGATCACCGGCAACGCCTACTACGCCCAGGAGAAATGGGAGGAGGCGCTGCAGAGCTACATGGCCGGCCTCCTCCTCCTCGGGGAGGGGCCGGCGGGGCCCGGCGGCGACGAGCTGCTCGCGCGCTTCGGCCGGGACGTGACGCGCGACGCCCTGATGAAGGAACTGGAAGTGGAGGCGGTCGCCCGCGGCCCGCAGTTCACGGGGATCCATCTCGGCATCCATCACGGGATCGGGATCGCCCTGCTGCAGCAGGCCTCGGGGCGGCTCGACCGGGGGGATCGCCCGCAGGCGATGCCGCTCCTGGACAGGGCGATCGCCCAGCTCGGGGAGGCGCTCCGGCTGGCCCCGTCCTACCTGCTCTCCATGCGGAAGATCGCCCGGGCCTACGATCTCAAGGGGGACAACGCGACCGCCATCGAGTGGCTCAGGAAGGCGGTCGAGCTCTGGCCGGAGGACCTGCAGGCGCGCTTCGAGCTGGCCGAGGTGCTGTTCAACGCCGGGGAGTTCCGCGCGGCGCTGCGCGAGATCGAGGACGCCGGCGTGTACAACAAGAACGCCGCCCCGCGGGAGCGGGCCCTGATCCACTCCCAGCGCGGCTGGATCTACTTCCGCGCCCTCAACGAACCGGGCCGGGCGCTGTTCCACTTCGAGACGGCGCTCGAGATCGACCCGACCCTGCCGCAGGCGGCCGACCTCCGGGGCACGATCCTGCAGCTCCGCGCGCGCGGCTACCAGCCGCTGCCCGACGACCTGTTCGAGCGGTCAGGCCCCTGAGCCCCTGGTCAGGCGCACCGCGAGGCGGGCGGCCTTCTGTTCCGCCTCCTTCTTGCTCCGGCCCCTGGCGCGCGCCACCTCGCTCCCTTCCACCAGGACGCTGACGTGGAAGACCGGGTTGTGCGGCGGCCCCTCGGCGCGAGCCACGCGGTAGCGCGGCGCGGGGCGGCCGCGGGCCTGCAGCAGCTCCTGGAGCGCCGTCTTGTAGTCCTTCTCCTCCACCTCCTCCCGCCTCAGGCGCGCCATCTGCCGCCCGAAGAGCCGTCCCACCAGGGCGCGCGTCGGATCGTCCCCGCCGTCAATCAGCACCGCCGCGATGACCGCCTCGAGACCGTCGGCGAGGATCGAATCGTTGTTCCGTCCCTGCTCCTTCTCGGCGGCCCTGCCCAGGATCAGATGCTCCCCGAGCCCGATCCGGCGCGCGACGGCGGCCAGGTTGGAGCGGCTCACCAGGAAGGCCTTGAACTTGGACAGCCCACCCACGTCCGTGGCCGTGAACCGCCGCACGAGGGCCTGCGCCACCAGAAACCCGAGCGCCGAGTCCCCGAGGAACTCGAGCGGCTCGTTGTCCGGCCCGCCGCCGCTCTCGTGGGCATGGGAAGAGTGGGTCAGGGCGCGGACCAGGACGGAGCGGTCGCGGAAGACGTAGCCGAGCCGGGACTCGAGGCGGGAGAGGCCGCCCCTCATTGAGACGGAGGGGCCATTGCAGGAGGGCCCGGCGCCGGGGGGGCGGCGCCCGGCTGCTGCGCGGCGGCGGCGCTGAACCGGCGCAGCAGGTCGTCCGCCTTCTGCCGCTCCCGGTGCGCCTGGAAGCGCATCCCCATCCCGTCGTAGACCTCCGCCAGCTTCTGATGCGCATCGACCTCGATGCGCGTCAGCGGCTGCGTGTAGGCCCACTTTAGATATGCCTCGAGCGACTGGCGGGCCTCCGCTTCACGCTTCAGCTTGTGCGAGGCGACGCCGACGAGATACGGGATGAGCGGGTAGCTCTCCTTCTCCCCGGCCAGCCGGAGGGCCGCCTGCAGCTCGGCGACCGCCTCCCGGTAGCGCTCCAGGTGGAAGAGGTTGCGGCCGTGGTGGTAGCGCACCACGGGGGTGTCGCCGAACCGCCGCGCCGCCCGGGCGAGATAGCGGTCGGCTTTCCAGTAATCCCGGGTGTCCAGGTAGTAGGTGCCGAGGCTGAAGAGCCCGTCGAGGCTGCCGGGATCGACATCCAGGACGGCGTGCCATTCGCCCAGGGCCCCGTCGATGTCCCCCTGCTGGAACAGGCATTCACCCGTCACCCAGCGGGCCCGGGCGATCTCCCCCAGCCCGGCCAGGTCGCGGGCGAGGTCGCGCGCGCGCAACGGGTCCTCGGCGAAGCCGAGGTACGACTTCGCGAGGTCGTAGAGGAAGTCGGCCCTCTCCCGCGGCAGAGCGCCGTAGTTCGTGATGAAGGGAAGGATCGGGCTCCAGGCGCCGTTGATCGACGCCAGCAGGGCGCCGTTCTGGTGCACCCGGAGGTCCCTGACCGACGCGGCCTCGACGGGGGCCGGGTCATCGTCGTT
>JACQNT010000071.1 GCA_016202915.1 Acidobacteriota bacterium | reverse complement strand
CGGGCGTCCCGGCCGGAGCGGGCCCGGGCTCCGGTTTCGGGTGCTTCCTCAGGTCGCCGAACAGCCGCTTCACCTCCACCCGGCGGTTCTTGTCGCGCCCCTCCTCGGTCTCGTTGTCCGCGATGAAGTTCACCGCGCCGTACCCTTTGATCAGCAGGCGGCCCGCGTCGATGCCGCGCTCCACGAGCCAGCCCTTGACGACCTCGGCGCGGCGCAGGGAGATGTTGCGGTTGCTCTGCGCCGACCCGGAGCTGTCGGTGTAGACGCCGATCTCCACGGTCACGTCCGGCCAGTAGGTGAGAGCGTCGACCAGCAGCTGCAGCCAGGCGTCGGTCCCCGGGTACAGCTCGATGCCGCTTCCACCTTCCTCCTTTGTGAGGAACTTGACGTTCTGCAGGAGTTGCGGCTCGGTCTTGTCGAGGCGCACCCGGGGGCAGCCTTCCTTGTCGATCTTGGCGCCCTTGGGAGTGTCGGGGCAGGGATCGAGGCCGTCCAGCACCCGGTCGCCGTCGGAGTCCTTCGGGCAGCCCTTGTCGTCCACGGTGGCGCCGGGGGGCGTCGGCTGGCACTGGTCCACGCCGTCCACGACGCCGTCCTGGTCGGTGTCGTGCGGGCAGCCGGCGGTCGGGCTGTCGGGCGGATCGACCAGGGCGCCCTTCGGGGTATCCGGACAGCGGTCGATGCCATCGAGGATGCTGTCGCCGTCGCTGTCGAGCGGGCACCCGTCCGCCTTGACGATCGCGCCCTTGGGCGTTTCGGCGCACTTGTCGGCGCCGTCCGGCACGCCGTCAGCGTCCGAGTCCTTGGGGCAGCCGGCCTCGTTGACGGGCCACCCGCGCGGCGTCTCCGCGCACTTGTCGATCCCCTCCATGACGCCGTCCGAGTCGAGGTCCCACGGGCAGCCGGTGTGCTGATCGATGAGCGCTCCCTTCGGCGTGTCGGGACAGCGGTCGCTCAGATCGAAGACGCCGTCGCCGTCGCTGTCGGCCGGCCGCCCGCCGCCGAACACCCAGGTCAGGCCGACGTTGAGGTGCTCGTTGTGGTACACCTCGCTCGGCGCATACTCCGTCTCGAACTCCGCCCGGAGCGCCATGTGGGGCGTGAGGCGCATCCGGACGCCGCCGCCGATGGTGACGACCGTGGCACTCGTGACTCCCTCCTCGCTGGAGGAGAGCTTCGGATCGGCGGAGAACTTCTGGATCCCCAGGCCCATGGAGGCGTAGGGCTTGAAGCGACGCCTGATGTTCGTGGGGTTGATCAGGAAGCGGGCGTGATACGAATCGGAGGAGAAGGTCAGGCCGGGGTTCGCGCCGAAGACCGTCGGGTCGGCGATCAGGGTGCTGGCGTCGCTCTCGATGGCGGAGTCGCCCGTGCGGAGGTACTGGAACTCCACCTCGTAGGCCGGGCGGAAGTTCCAGCCCACCCGGAAGCCGTAGTGTTCGTTGTTCTCGATCTGGAGCTCGTTGGCGTAGAAGGTGCTTCCGTACAGGAAGCCCGCCTCCCAGGAGCCCTGTCTCTCTTCCGCCAGGGCGGCCGGCGCGGCGAGGAGAGACGCCAGTGCGACCAGCACGATCCCGATCGGCGGGGCGACGGTCCGGCCCGTGTTCATCAGTTCCACCTCGCGCGCTGACGTGTGGCCAGCGGCCCGCTCCGGCGCGCCGTGCCGCCCGACAGGCTCCTTGCATGCGACCGGGTGCGCTTTGGTCTCGAAATGGGCCAGAAAAGCGGCGCATCCTAACACACGGTTTTTCGGACTGTCAACGTCCGGAACGCCGGCGCCGCGGGGCGCCGCGGGGCGCGCGCAGCAGCCGGAGGCGGGCCCGGGGATGTGCTATTCTTTCAAGGCCGCCCTGTTCAAGGGATTTGCGCGAGGGAGTCGCGGGTGCGGGAAGTCGCCAGATCCGAGCCCCAATTTCGTAGGTCGATTCTGTACGCCTCGGTCCTGTTCATCCTCCTGTTCGTCGCCGACCTCTTCCTGATCGGCCACCTGGCGTTTCGCGACCTGAGCCACAGGGTGATCGACCGGGCGTTCAAGGCTTCGCTCGAGGCCCTCGAGACGCAGTCCCCCCCGCCGGCGGTCGCCGGCCCGGACGAACCGGGGCCCGTCGGGCCGCTCCAGGTCGAGAACTGCCCGCCGGGGGACCCGCAGACCCCCGCCTGGTCCGATTCCTGCCGCCAGCCGCCGGCGCGGCCGGATCCGTTCCTCAACATCTTCGGCTCGGTCAGCTATCGCTGGCAGAGGGTCGTGACCGACACGCGGGGGCGGGTCCTCTGGCGCGGGTTCGGGCAGGGGAGCCGGCTGGAGGCGGCGACGCGGGCCCCCTCCGCGGCGCCCTGGCGCCCCGAGGCGCGTGGCGAATGGCAGGTCGGCGATCGACGGCAGGAGGTGATCGCGGTGCGCCAGCCCGCCGGCCCGGGAGGCGATGAGATCAGGGAGATCGGCATCCCCCGGGACCTGATCGACCAGGAGCTGGCGCAGCTCCAGGAGGATCTCCAGACGAAGCTCTGGGTGGGGGCGGGGATCGCGGTCCTGATCCTCCTGGTCGCCTTCCTCTATGTGCTGCGCCTGCTGCACCGGACGCGCCTCCTGGAGGCGCAGGCCCAGATGGCCGATCGGGTGGCTCACGTCGGGGCGCTGGCGGCCGGACTGGCCCACGAGATCCGCAACCCGCTGAACGTCCTGAGCATGAACCTCCAGATGCTCGAGGAGGAGATCGTGGAGCGGCAGGGAGGAGAGGCCGGGGACGTCCGGATGTTCCTGTCCACCCTGCAGGGCGAGATCCGCCGCCTCAGCAGCCTGGTCAACAACTTCCTGTCGTACGCGCGTCCCAACCAGCCGCGCTTCGAGACGAAGGATCTCAACGGCATCCTGCGCGAGCTGTGCCTCCTGGTCCGGCCCGATTTCGAGGGCCGGGGCCTGACGCTGCGCCAGGATCTCTCCCCGTACCTGCCTCCCGTGGACCTGGACGAGGCGCAGATCCGGCAGGCCGTGATGAACCTCCTGCACAACGCCACCCAGATCCTGAAGCCGGGCGGGACGGTGACGGTCGAGAGCCGCATCGGGCCCCAGGGGGAAGCGGTCGTCGCCATCCAGGACGACGGCCCGGGGATCAAGCCGGAGGACAGGGAGAAGATCTTCGAGGTGTTCTACTCCGGGCGGGG